>NZ_NPJC01000051.1:0-205235 GCF_002251405.1 Prevotella sp. P4-98
TGGTCAAGCACTTCCTTGGGCAGCACCATACGTGCCAACATTAGCAAACCTTTGTCTTCCATGATGCAAAGGTAAGCATTTCATATGAATCATACTCATTTACCCCTATGAAAAATCTATTGAGCCGTAAACATATTTCCATATCAGCACTCTATTAAAAGGTTTTCTAACAAGCACACAAAAAGGGAACCTGATTGATTCCCTTTATGATAGAAAAGCGGAGAGAGGGGGATTCGAACCCCCGAACCGGTTTTGCCGGTTACACGCTTTCCAGGCGTGCCTCTTCAGCCACTCGAGCACCTCTCCTTTGCGTTAGCGGATGCAAAATTACTACTTTTATTTTGCATTGGCAAGAAAAAGACAGAATATTTATATCCCGCAAACATCAACTTCGCCATGCGAAACAATCACATTATTTACCAACAAATAGACTGTTATTCTACTGACAGGCGGCAAGACGAGGGAAGATGCGCAAGACTGTCGACTCAGTGACTTCACATATCTGCTCTTCACTAACGCCATACGCTTCTGCCAATCTTCTAATAATATGCTGAATGAATGCCGGTTCATTGCGCTGACCGCGAAGAGGAACAGGAGCCATATAGGGAGAGTCGGTTTCAAGAACGATACGGTCAAGTGGAACACAAGCAGGAAGGACCTCTGGCAGATGGCTTTTCTTGAATGTTGATACTCCGCCGATTCCCAATACAAAACCAGGAAAATCCAACAACTGACGAGCCTCTTGCTCATTTCCTGTGAAGCAATGGAATATGCCACCAGGAAGTTTGTCGGCATATCGACGGAGAATAGCCACCATTTCGTTTTGTGCCTTACGACAATGTATCACCAAAGGCAACTGCATCTCTACAGACCATCTAACCTGCTCTTCGAACACTTCAAGTTGTTCTGTTTCAAATTCACGACTCCAATAATAATCGAGCCCCACCTCTCCAATTGCAATATAGGATGGATTGGTTAGAAGTGATTCGTGCATTTCGCTTAACACATCATGCCAATCAGCCTTCACCTCTTCCGGATGCAGTCCCATCATAGGAAAGGCATAATCAGGATAGCGCAGACAAAGAGCCGGCACACTCTCAAGCGAAGATCTGTCGATAGCGGGAATAAGAACTCGATGACACCCAGCGTCCTTTGCGCGCTGTACAACAGCCTCAAGGTCGTTTAGAAACTCCTCGCCATCAAGGTGTGTATGAGTATCGGTATAGTGCATCATTTGTTACGATGAAGCAATTGATCCATATACTGACGGAGCATCTGTTTTCGTTCGCCATCAACTCCAACCTTATCAAGACTCTCTGCTGCCTGTTGGAAATAATCATTGATCTTCTCCTCACAGAGTTGACGTATGCCAATCTCATCGTAGAGTCTGGTCACGGCAGCAACCTTTTCTTGTCGATCGAATGTAGTGGCCTCAACCCATCGAGTCAGTTCGGCACGTTGTTTGTCGGTTGCTCGGTTGAAAGCATTGATGAGCATATAGGTTTTCTTATTAGAGGTAATGTCGCCACCAATAGCCTTACCAAATACTTTTGAGTCACCATATACATCAAGCAGGTCATCTTGCAATTGGAAAGCGAGTCCCATACGTTCACCAAAGCGATAGAGATTTTCGACATCTTCTTTTGGTGCATCAGCCAATATAGCGCCAATCTTAGTAGCACAAGCCAACAACACCGAAGTTTTCAAGCGAATCATTTCGATATATTCCTCTTCGCGCACGTCATTTCGGGTTTCAAATGCCATGTCGTATTCCTGTCCTTCACCTATTTCCAATGCAGTCTCTGTAAAGCAGTCGAGTACCTGCGCCAGTTTTTCAGCAGGCACCTGTGCCATGCGCTGATAGGCCAAGACCAACATTGAGTCGCCCGACAGAATTGCTGTATTGGCATTCCAACGTTTGTGAACGGTCTCATGACCACGTCTGAGGTCAGCATTGTCCATGAGATCATCGTGCAACAACGTGTAGTTGTGATACGTTTCCAATCCACATGCAGGCATAAGGATGTCCTCTGGTTTATCCTTGTAGAGGTTGTATGCCATCAGCATCAGCACAGGTCGAATACGTTTGCCACCGAGCGACAACACATATCGGATTGGGTCATAGAGCGACTGTGGTTTACGGTCATACGGAAGTTTTTCCAAGAAATCGTTGACCGCTTGAAGGATTTCGTTTGATGATAGTATCATTGTTATTCGTTTTTATTGTTTCAAGAGTTTTTTATAGTTTAAAGACGATAGGTATGCACACCTTAGTGCGGCATGGCTTGCCGTTCTGAATGCCAGGTTTCCATCTTGGCATCTGTTTTAGTACTCGTAGTGCTTCGTCGTCACATTCTTTCGACAACGACTGATGGATGGTTATTCCCGTGATTTTTCCATCTTTCTCCACATAGAAGAAAGCCACCACCTTGCCTTGTGTTTTGCGACTTTGTGCAACTTTTGGATAGGTCAGATTACGTGTAAGCCACTTCATCAGTTCTACGGCACCCCCAGGAAACTGTGGCAGATCTTCCACAATACGAAACATTAAGGGATTGTTGTTAGGGTCGATACCCACAGGAGTTAGCACCTTTGGGTCTTCTGTATCCACCTGCTGTGGTACAGAAGAATCATCTTCCCCATTTTTATCGCCATCAGTATCGTCTTGCTCGTTTTTCTCTTCATGAGCCAGTTCCACATTGTCATCCACCACTCGCAGTTGTTCACTCTCTTCTGCTTTGGCTCTGGCCGGTGGCATCTCAGCCATCTGCTGTTCGATGGACATAGGCACCAGTTCGTCTTCATGGACCAGTTCGCTGATATCCATATCTTCGTCTGTCTCCACATTGGGCATACTGTTCCATTCAAGTGAGACAAACAGCAGAGCCAACACCAGTACTAGTCCCAACAGGAAACCTGTGGTTCGCTGGTGATCGAGATCAACCTGTGGTATCTTTTTCTGTTCCATTTGTGCAAAGGTACGATTAAGTGAGCGAAAAACCAAATCCATTTGAGCTTTTCAGAACGTGAGTACCTAAAATCCGAAGGATTAAAGGTACGATTAAGTGAGCGAAAAACCAAATTCATTTGAGCTTTTCAGAACGTGAGTACCTAAAATCCGAAGGATTAAAGGTACGATTAAGTGAGCGAAAAACCAAATCCATTTGAGCTTTTCAGAACGTGAGTACCTAATCTGTCAACGCAACAATAGCATCACGACATTGTTCCATAAGCCATTTTGGTGTACTGGTAGCTCCACAAATGCCTACGGTTCCTATGCCTTCTAGCCATTCCGGTTGTATTTCCTCTGGTCCTTCTATGAGATGCGAATTGGGATTGATATGCAGGCATTCGTTATAGAGCACTTTTCCGTTACTGCTTTTCCGTCCACAGACAAACAGTATGAGGTCATGGTGTGTTGCAAACTGTGAGATATTAGGCATACGGTTAGCGACCTGTCTGCAAATAGTATCGAAACTCTGGAATACTGCATTAGGCTGAATATGTTCTTGAATATAGTCAATAATGCGGTGAAACTCATCGAGTGATTTTGTAGTCTGTGAGTACAGATAAATATCTCGTTCGAAATCAAGACACTTCACATCGTCGAATTTCTCAATGACGATAGCTTCGCCTTGAGTTTGTCCCACTAATCCAAGCACCTCTGCATGTCCATTTTTTCCGAAGATGACAATTTGTCCTCCGCCAGCCTCATATTGTTTTTTGATGCGTCTTTGCAACTGCAATACTACCGGACAGGTTGCATCTATAATTTCGATATTGTTTCGTTGTGCCAAGACGTAGGTTTCTGGCGGTTCGCCATGTGCTCTAAGTAACACTTTTACGTTGTGCAACTGTCTAAGGTCGTCATGGTTGATGGTGACAAGTCCCATCTGTCGCAATCGTTCGCATTCCATTCCATTATGAACGATGTCTCCTAAACAATACAACTTCGTTCCTTTAGCCAGTTCCTCCTCTGCTTTTTTTATGGCAGTAGTCACACCAAAACAAAAGCCGCTCCCTTTGTCTATTTCAATTTGGATTCCTCCGTCATTCCTTTTTACGGGAGACGTAGAGGAATCCTTTGTTTCACACGAATTGTTCATTTTCGGTTGTTCGTTCTTCATTTACCATTTTTGAGTTGTTCGAAATACAAATCGAGCAGATTTTGTGCAGCCACAAACGATGTCTGCAGTCCAGCCAAGACTTCCTTTTCTGCCTCTTGCATTCGTTTCTGTATGAGTGCATCATTATAGAAATTGAGTCGCAGATGCTCGTTGATACTTTCATACATCCAGTATTTAGCCTGCTCATTGCGGCGATAGTCGAAGTATCCATTGTCTTTGACAAAGTCGATATACTCATAGATCATATCCCATATTTCCTTGATACCCAAGCCATAGAATCCACTATAACATAGTACCTTGGGCAGCCAACCACTCTCAGGCATAGGGAAGAAGTGTAATGCATTGCGGAAATTGGTTGCAGCCAGATGACATTTATCAACATTTTCGCCATCACACTTATTGATAACAATACCGTCGCTGATTTCCATAATACCACGTTTGATGCCTTGAAGTTCATCGCCCGTACCAGCCAACTGTATGAGTAAGAAGAAATCGACCATAGAATGACAAGCCGTTTCGCTCTGTCCTACGCCCACCGTTTCTACAAAGATTTTGTCGAATCCAGCAGCTTCACATAGGATAATCGACTCACGAGTTTTACGTGCCACTCCTCCCAAAGATCCTGCCGTTGGGCTAGGACGGATAAAAGAATCTGGATGAATAGACAGTTTCTCCATGCGCGTTTTATCTCCAAGGATACTACCTTTAGAGCGTTCGCTACTTGGGTCGATAGCCAATACTGCGAGTTTTCCACCTTTCTCTTTCAGCACATGTATGCCAAACTCGTCGATAGACGTTGATTTTCCTGCCCCCGGTACGCCACTTATACCCACACGGATACTATTGCCGCTATAGGGCAGACACTTATTGATAACCTCCTGTGCCTTAGCCTGATGATCAGGATTGACACTTTCTACGAGTGTGACAGCCTGTGAGAGCACAGTCACATCGCCTTTTACGATACCCTCCACCATTTCGGCAGCAGTCAGCTCGCGGCGTTTGAATCTATTACGTTTGAGATAAGGATTGATGATAGACGGCTGCTCTACGCCACCGTTCACTTGCAGTCCTGCAAATTCTGCGTTGTTTTCGGGATGTTCCATATATCGATAATTATGGGTTACGAATATTTTAGTCAATAATAGTTTCTTTTACATTGTAATGCCTCACATGCTTTTCCGTTAGGCTGACTATCAAGTTGCGCTAACCGGTATCACGACTTTCGAGTGGTCTGGATCGTTGGTAATCATCAGAATACGTGGTTGTGTACGTGCCTTTTTAATTTGGTCGCGCAATACAGTTATCTTCAAGCGTGCGGTTTCTCCCGGTTTAAGAATTCGCTTATTGAGCGACACACGCAATCCTACGGTAAAAAGTTGTATAGACGAGATTTTCAATTCGCTTCGTCCTGTATTTGTTATGTTGACGACATCACTCTTTTTTGATTTTCCTGCCATTACCACGTCCACCTTCTCTTTCGACAATTGCATGTTTGGTGCAAACTTTCTAAGTTCAGATGTCATTCCCTCGAATGCTGGCAGCAATACTGTAGATACTCCAACGAGATTGTCTGCCGTAGCTTTATCGCCCGGATTAGTTGCGAGATAGATGCTTGATTGCGTCAATCCGAATCCTCCGACCTTTTCCGACTGCAACGTGACCGATATGGTTGCGGTACGTCCTGGGTTGATTTTCTCAGGGACGACAGTTGCAGAGAGATACGATGGCAGGTGCATAAGATTAGGACGGCATGGCTTGTCGCTGTTATTATATACTTGTATCTGCTGTATAGGATGTTCTCCTTTGTTGACGTTATCAAACTCCAGTTCATTTTTGTCGGTTCTCAATTCTCCAATCTCTATAGGGAAATTGCACGACACATCTTGATAGTCTGCCAGCACGACACCTTTCATACGTATATATACAGGTTTCTTAGTACCATTACTGATAATAGCTGCCTGCTTGTCGAAATGTCCAAGCATCCGTGCATCGTATGTCATCCGTATCTGGAAGCGTTCTCCCATACCAACCACGGTCTTAGGATATTCTACTACTGTACAGTTACAATCTGGATCTACCTTTTCGATTTTCAGTCGTCTTATGCTTTTGTTTCTGAACTCGAAGACAGCAGTAACGGGTTGTTGGAATCCTGTCTTACCCACATCTATTGTAGTTTTCTGGGCAATCAGTTTCTGTGCCATAGCCCCGATGGGTAGCATTGTCATCAGGCAACAGGCTGCAAGCCATCGCCATCCATTTGTTATCTTTCTTTTGTTGTTTAAAATCATTATTTTGTTTTTTATTATTCAATATTGAGTGTCATCGAAGCGCCAGTTGCTTGGTATTCGGGGGCATAGGCACATTGTGCCGTACAAGTTCCCGTTTCATAGCATCCCGCTCTATCAACATAGTATTCTGTTTCTATCACATGTTTGCCTTTTGGCAGTTTTTCAAAGAAATAATGTGTGGCTCCATCCTTAGGTGCGCAATAAGCTCCGCGAAGGTATCCTGACAATTGACCGACAGGTTCGAGACATGCCGCCCGCTTATCCACCACCTCAACGAAGTCGAGGTTGCGCTTTGTTTCAATGGTAATACGCACCTTGATACGGTCGCCCACGTGCAACATGCTTGGTCCGCCCACCAATTGACGCTCTATGGTCAACGCCCCATTAGTTGCAGTAATTTGCTTAATGGGCTGTAAGGACTGTGCATAGACCGCTCCCCACGAAGCGTTATTGTCTGGCTTACGGATGGTGAGAGTCTTACCTTCCGATGGTTGAATAGTTGTTTTCACATAGCCCATTCCTGCAGTAGCCTTAGGCAGTTCCAATGGCTTCCCGTCAATCTCCATCTGTACCGGCTGTGGTGTTGCCAACACCTGTTCATTCCCTTGCAAGAACGCATAGATGGCGTTAACCGTATTGATAGGAGTATCCCATTGTTGGGTACGTTTCTGCTGAAGTAGCCAACGTCGCATCTCTTCGATGGTTGTTTCGTCATCGGGAGACACCATGTGCAAGGCCTCGATAGCCGCAACCTCCGTAGGAATCTTATAACTATACCACGAATTGAATGCCCGTGGTGTATCGAAATAGCGCCCCACCTCTTTGTTATAGACTGAATATTCCTTGATGCTCTTCACATCGTTGGCTGCCTCCGTATGCAAACCTTGCTGATGAAGGATTATGGCCTGCATTGCCTTTCCATAGATGCTTATGCGCTTCGATTCTTTGCGCAATAATGTTATAAGGTAGTCGCTTGCCTTGCGAACCGATGTTGAAAGTTGGCGCTTGCTTATAGCGTTGACATAGAGCCAACGGAAAGCATTATCTCCAGGGAACGTAATGCGCTCACGTTTTGCCTCTCTGCGTTTGAGTTCTGTCACGGTTTCAAGCATTCCCTTGTCCATATAGTCCATGGCTTTACGCAGTAAGACATTAGTTCTACTATCTTCGCCGGTCAGGAGCGACAGACGTGCGAGCATCTGTGCCACCTCCATCGTAATATAGTCGTTGGAGCGCATACCTTCATACCACGCGAAGCCTCCATCCGCATTTTGCAGACGTTGCAATTGTTGTCGGTACTGCTCCTGTCTGTTGCTGACATTATAGTCGTTGAAGAAGTCTGCCAACTGACGTTTTTGTTCGCGTTCATTATCTGCTTCGGTCGCCCATGGTGTTTCATCGAGCAACAGGTCGCGGAGTTCTTGATTCTTCATCAGTTGCGCTTGGAGCGAGTTCGTTTCTTCTGTTTCGCGGCGCCATAGTTCAAACACATGCTTTACCTGCGGCAGTCGGTCAACAAGTGACTTGGCAAGGAAATTGGAATAATAGGCAGCCGCTTGTCCAATAGCACTTTTCTCTGAGGGTTGTCCTGCTGCCGCTAACGCCTGAACCATCATCCACACAGGGTTGTTGGTATATTCTATTGTCAATTTGCGATGTGTTGCTGTTTTGGCAAATAGTTTGTCGATATTCAGCGTCATGCCTCCGGCTTCGTATTGCGTGATAGGTTGTGTCACGATGACACGTTCGGTAGCTGGAAGCACAGCCAAATAGCGCTGTTCACCATCCGAATGGTTTTGCCCAGTGGCGATGATGCGACAAATGAGGAGCGGGTGATTTCCGTCTGCCTGATAGTGGAATGTCGCAGAAGTGTTTTTTCCAGCATCGACACTAAATGTGGTATCTTCTGTATAAACCACTTTTTCGGTTTCAGCGTCAAGCAGTTCAAGTCGCACCGTTCCTGTCTCTACACTATTGCTGAGATTAGCAATGCGCACATTCCACTGGCTATTGTCACCCTCACGAATAAACCGTGGCAGATTGGTCTCTACCATGAGTTGTTTCTGTGCCACAATCTCACTCTCAATATATCCAGTACGGATGTCTTTGGTATGGGCTACTCCCATGAAGCGCCACGTGGTGAGCGTCTCAGGCATGGTGAAACGAATAGTTACCATACCTGCTGTATCTGTAGCGAGAGTTGGATAGAAGAATGCTGTTTCAGTCATGTTCTCGCGGAGGGCAACAGGCTTGTGCGTATTGCTTTCGTCAATTTTCGCCATTCCTGAGTCCTTCATTTTCGATTCCATAACAACACTCTCCATGCGGTCTGCACTTTCTTCTACAGCCTCATATACTCTCCCCACCTGTTTGGCCATTTCCTTCATTCTTATTCCATTTGTAGCGAACGAGCGCAACACCATTCCCATCATGCGATAGGGATAGACCGAATGATCGAACACGCCAACTGAGCGAATATCGTTTACAACATAGGGACAGGGAAGACTGTAATCGAGAAAAAGGCTGGAACTGTATAAGATTCTCCAGTTGCCATACGGCACTTGATAATAAATGCGGGGAGTGAACGACCATTGGTGTTTGGCGAGTGCATCAAGACTTTTATCGTATAGCACAGCCATGAGTTGTGCCGTTGCCGAACGTCCTTTGCTGTCTGCAACATGCAGTCTCCACTCTTCCTGCTGACCAGGGAGCAGACGGTTGCGGAAGGTTTCCCATCGCAGAGTCAATTTATTGTCTGGTTCCGGTGCATACAAAGTGGTTGTATGGCGATGATATTTTCCATTTTTCACCCATACGAACGAGAGCTGGATACCGTCGCCATATTCCGGTTTGTAGGTCAGTTTGCGATTCCACAATGTACCGTTTTCACGGCGGAAACCTTTTTCCACCACTTTATTGGCAACACAGATCTCGTAGGCCATATAGACGTCTGCATCAGAAGAACCCACTTGTAGGGTTACCGGACTACCGTCAGCTGGGAAACGATCGTGACTCACATAAAACCATTCGTCGGTCTGGACGGCAGGACGGTGGTCGTCGAGTGAGAACAACACAAAACCATGCTGCAAAGTATCGCCTTCGCATACGGCTTCGAGATGATGCTTGCCCGACGTATAAGCGGTCCATGATTGTCCAACCGTATCGTTGGCTTCTACGGTCTGCCATGGGTTTTGGTCAATACGGTATTTCACCTTTCCACCGATAGTTTGTCCGGCAGCATTGAAACGATTGATGCGCCATGGGGTATTTTGGTCTTTTCTGATTTTCGAAGGCAAGGTTGTAGTAAGCACAGAGGACCGTGTTCCCAACGGAAGCGACATAGTAGCTTGGCGGGTTTCTCCCTGCAAATCGGTAATATCGGCTTCTACAACAAACTGATAAAATCTTGGAGTTTTATCCTCTTTCTTCGATAATACTAATGGAACATTTACCTTCAATAGTCCATCGGCATCGGTTGTAGTTTCACCTGTTGCCACTACGCCATTATCGCCATCCATACTACGCCACCACCATGACTGCTGACGGCGCACTTGATAACGAACCTTTGCCTGCTGTACAGCCACACCCGAATAGGTTTTTGCTCTTGCACTCACAGTAATGGTGTCGCCCGCAGCATAGCGTTTCTTATACTCGTCAAATGCCACATCGAAGGTGGGTCGTTTATAGGTTTCAACACGAATATTCTGATTGCAACCGCCCATATTGAGTCGGCAATTGCCGGTGAGCATCTGTTCGGGCAATAGGAAATCGGAAGATGCCTTTCCATATTCATCGGTAGTCAGTTGCTTTTCAGCGATATTTCTGCCTCGTGCATCATAAAGTTTCAAGGTATAGGTTTTTCCATTCAGCGCATGGGCCTGCTTGTCGGTTTCCACCCGATAGGCAATGGCTGCCACATGAACGGTTTGTCCTGGACGATAGATGGCACGGTCGGTGAAGAGTTCTACGATATTGTCGGCTGTAGATTGTCCACCATAGGGATAGCGCTCACTATAGAGTTTCGGGCAATACTTATCCTGTGCAGTATAGGCAAAAAGTGGAGTCCAATTGTCCTTGGAGGTGGCTGTACGAAATGCTTCGCCTGCTGCGTTGGTGGTCAACAGCATGTTTTTTTTGCCGTCACCTATATGCAACTTAGCTCCCGCAACGGGCTGTCCGGTCGTGGCATTAACCACCACATAACGCATTTTTCCATCGGGTTGTGCAAAAATCATAGTACGCAAATTGCTGACGCAACACAAATGGCGCTGCACTTCTTTTGTTTCAGGAATAGAAAATTCCAATAGATAAATGCCTGCAGGAAGTCCTGCCAACGTAATAGAGTCGTTAAAAAGTTCGTATTCAGGACGTGGCGCAAAGGTACGGGTTTGTGCGGCAGACTTCTGTTCTACAAGGCCTTGGCGTATTCTGCGATAGGCCTCATCGTTGATTTGTCCCATGATGCGCTCCTTACTGTCGCCCTGCAAAGTTGTGCGGTAAACCCGAAGTGTGAGCGATGTGAGGTGTCGAAGATTGCGCAATCTGATGGTTTGTGAAACATGTGGAATGAAAAGTGTTTCATCAATATTGGCAGAATATTGCGGCGCTGTTAGTTCATGACGAAACACCAGAAGCTCCTTCAAGCGGTCGGCTGTTCCCCATCTTTCTATGGCTTGGTCGATATAAGCCACGGTCTGCATGGTAGAAGTCCCTTCATTGCGCATCATGCATCTGACGCGCTCTACCGCAAGCCATCCTACTTCTTTCTCTTCCGCATAACGGCTGATGAGCGAATCAAGCGTAGCCACATCGTCCGCCGACTGACTTCGTTCTGCGAAATAGGCTGCCAAACATGCGGCACGACGGTTACCTGCTTGTTCATAGTAGGCTTGAGCCTCAGTCCACACATCCAATTCGCCTGCCACCACGCTGAGCATATCGTGACCAAAGCCATCTACTGTCTTTGCATCAAGCACAAATGGGGCGTAATCGGCTGTTGGAGTTTGCGCCAAAAGTGCAGGATTTGCCATTGCCAAGTGCCTACAACTGTCGGCTTTGGCTTTCCAATCGTTTCCGAAAGCGGTTGTTTCCTGTTCGTAGATTTGACAGAGTACAACGCAACAAACGGCCCGAAGCACCTTATCGGCTGTAGTGCTGGCTATGTTTTCCAGTTTTTGCACCTCCGAGAGGAGCGAATCGGGAGTTATTTCAGTTTGCAATTTGGTTTGCAGGAGTGCGGAACGCAAAAAATTGCCATACGATTTTTCCTTCAAAGCCTTCTCACGAATAGGTTTCAGCTGTCGAATGGCAGTTTGCGGAAGATCTTTTTTCTGCGCTTCTTCCACCTGTTTCCACAACATCTGATAGGTCTGCGCCGACACGTTTGTCAGTACAGAAAATACCATTATGAGGAGTAAAAAGGCTAATTTCTTCATCGCACATGCGTTATTAGTAGCACAAAAGTACAAAGAAAAAGTCAAAACACAAAGTGTTTTAACACGAATGGCGAGTTTTTTGCCTTTATTATCAAATATACGAGCAACATGAGGACGATTTCTTTTGTTTCAATTCGTTTCACTTCTATACGGACGTTGATCAGTTTTGCCGTCCTTTACCCTCCCTTCAAACTCCAATTATTTTCCGCATGAAAATGGGACTTACTTGGGACTTACATGAGATTTACGGCATACTTTTGTAGGCCAAGCGCATCCCGAACACATCCCGAAGGCATCCCGAAGACAGAGCACATTAATAAACAGAAAATAGATACACTATTTGAGCCATAAAGCAAATGGCTCATAAAGGAGGCTTCACTTTAGCCTTATGTTACAAAACAACAGGGTCTGCACCAAACCACGAGTCAACAAATAAAGGGTCATCGCACACCAAAGGCCATGATTTCCCCATAGTGGCATGAGCAATAATGCCGTAAAAAAGAACACCATAGCTGCGACAACCGATGAAATCAACATGGCTCGAGTAGCGGTAATTCCGATAAAAATACCATCCCAAACAAAAGCTGCCACTCCTGCCAAGGGTAGAAGATAAGCCCAACCCACATACGAACGGGATGCTTTCACCACAGAAACATTATCCGTAAGAAGATGCAAAAACGGTTCGCCACCCACAATATATACAATCGAAAAGAGCAAAGCCAATGCCCCACCCCAACGGAAAAGTCGTCGCACCACATCATGGAAAGCATTTGCATCTGAAGCTCCCCAATAACGGCCGCCAAGCGCTTCACCAGCATAGGCAAATCCATCTAAAAAATATGACAACAGTAAGAATAGTTGCATCAAAAGTGCATTGACCGCAAGTACCACTTCGCCCTGACGTGCGCCAGCCGAAGTAAAGAACAAATTGACACCTACCAAGAACAACGTACGAAGGAAAATATCACGATTTACACGGAAATAGCGTCCCCATTCCGACCGCAACGATTGCCATCGAAAGCCACGACCCAGTCGGCGCCAAGACCTACGACCACGATATAAAAAGAATGACGGAGCCAACGACAATACAGCCACTATAAGTCCTGCATATTGTGCCACGACCGTTCCCAACGCCACTCCTTCTATTTGCATGTCGAGCGCATAGACGAAGAATAATGACGCACAGATGTTTACAACATTCTGAGCCACAGAAACCAGCATGGGAATGCGAGTATTCTGCATGCCGATAAACCACCCCGTCAATCCGTAGAGCGAAAGCACGGCAGGAGCTCCCCATACCGCAATATTGAAATAAATTTCTGCCAGTTGACGGACGCCTTCTCCGGGGTGGATCAACATCAACATCAGTTCACGCAACGGCCATTGAAAAACCAACAACAACGAAGCAATAGACAACGAAACTGCTACCGAGCGGCCCAACAACCTGACAATATCCTCCACCTGACGACGGCCACGAGCCTGGGCGGTCATTCCAGACATTCCCATGCGCAAAAATCCGAACACCCAATAAACCAGATTAAAAATCATACTACCCACCGCAATAGCGCCAATAAACGACGCACTCCCCATATGGCCCACGATGGCAGTATCTACCAAGCCAAGAAGCGGGACGGTAATATTGGTAACAATAGCCGGCAGAGCTATCTGAAGTATATTTTGGTCTGTCTTTGAAAGTTTCATACATGCAAAGGTACTATCAAAAGAAGAAAAAACACGAAGAAAAATCATTTTTTTCTTTGCATTTAGCCGACTATATCGTAACTTTGTAGGCAATTAAATCTATATTACTACTATGATTACTCCAGAACTGCTCCATCCACAGTCAATTGTTGTCATCGGTGGTTCAAACAATGTCCACAAGCCAGGAGGTGCCATCGTGCGTAATATCCTGCAAGGCAACTATCAAGGCACACTACGTATTGTCAACCCAAAGGAAGACGAAGTACAAGGCATCAAAGTGTTTCACGATGCTAAAGAACTGCCACCTACAGAACTCGCCATACTGGTGATTCCAGCAAAACTATGCCCAGAAAGTGTGGAACTGCTTGCCAGCGAAAAAGGCACAAAAGCCTTTATCATCATATCGGCTGGCTTTGGTGAAGAGACAAAAGCTGGAGCTGCAAGAGAGCAACGCATACTCGACACCTGTGAGCGATATGGGGCAGCACTCATCGGCCCCAACTGTATCGGACTGCTCAACAGAAATCATCATAGTGTGTTTACAAAACCTATCCCATCGCTTAATCCACAAGGTGTTGATTTCGTCAGCGGTTCGGGAGCTACTGCCGTATTCATCTTAGAGAGTGCCGTTATCAAAGGCCTACAATTTAACTCGGTATGGTCGATTGGCAACGGTAAACAAATCGGTATAGAAGACGTGCTTCAATACATGGACGAACACTTCGACCCTAACACCGACTCGAAAGTCAAACTGCTCTATATCGAAAACATATCCAACCCCGACAAACTGCTCTTCCATGCCTCATCACTTATTCGCAAAGGATGTCGCATTGCCGCTGTCAAAGCTGGAAGTAGTGAAAGCGGAAGCAGAGCTGCATCAAGCCATACAGGTGCCATTGCAAGTAGCGACTCGGCAGTAGAGGCACTCTTCCGTAAAGCAGGCATCGTGCGCTGCCATTCACGTGAGGAACTGACCACCGTGGGATGTATCTTCACCTTGCCACCATTGGCGGGCAAACGCTTCGCCATCGTCACCCACGCAGGAGGACCAGGCGTAATGCTGACCGATGCATTATCTAAAGGCGGACTGGAAGTTCCCAAGTTGGAAGGTCCTGTAGCAGAGGAACTCAAGAGCCAGTTGTTTGCAGGTTCGTCAGTAGCCAATCCTATCGACATATTGGCAACAGGAACCCCAGAGCAATTGGGTATTACACTCGACTATTGCGATCAACGTTTCGACAATATCGATGCCATTGCTGTGATATACGGAACACCAGGTCTGACCACACTCTATGAGGCCTACGAGGTACTACACAAAAAGATTGGCGAGTGTAAGAAGCCTATCTTCCCCATCCTACCCAGTCTGCATACCGCCGGACCAGAAGTGGCAGAGTTCTTGGCAAAAGGTCATGTAAACTTCAGCGACGAGGTGACTTTGGCTACTGCCCTCTCACAAGTGATGCGTACACCACAGCCAGCACCACCTGAAATAGAACTCTTCGGCGTGGATGTGCCTAAGATACGCGAAATCATTAGCGGTATTACCGACAACGGATATGTGTCACCCGACATCGTCCACCAACTACTGGAATGTGCCGGAATACCGATGGTACCCGAAATGGTAAGCGACGACAAACAAACTCTAATCGATTTTGCCAACCGCACAGGATATCCAGTAGTGGCGAAAGTAGTAGGACCCGTACACAAGAGTGATGTGGGCGGTGTGACACTCAACATCCGCACTCCTGAACATCTGGCATTGGAGTTTGACCGCATGATGAATATCAAAGATGCGCAAGGCGTCATGGTACAGAAGATGCTGAAAGGTACCGAACTCTTCATCGGCGCTAAGTATGAAGAACGATTCGGACACGTAGTGCTCTGCGGATTGGGCGGTATCTTTGTAGAAGTATTGAAAGATGTACAAAGCGGACTTGCACCGCTATCATACGGCGAAGCATACTCGATGATACGCTCGCTACGTGGCTATAAAATCATCAAAGGCACACGTGGACAACAAGGCATCAACGAGCAGAAGTATGCAGAAATCATCGTGCGCTTATCTACACTACTGCGCTTTGCCACAGAGATAAAAGAGATGGACATCAACCCACTACTGGCTGACGCCGACGATATAGTGGCTGTAGATGCAAGAATACTTATAGAAAAATAACGAAATAAATAATATTAACAACTATCAAAATCAATTGACGATGGAAAACAAGCTCTATGGTCACTACAATGACCAACAACGTGAGTATGTCATCACAGACCCTAAGACCCCGTTTCCTTGGATAAACTATCTGGGCAACGAAGACTTCTTCTCACTCATCTCTAACACAGCAGGTGGATACAGTTTCTACAAAGACGCTAAGTTCCGCCGCATCACACGTTACCGCTACAACGGCGTACCAATGGACAACGGAGGACGCTACTTCTACATCAAGGATGGCGATACCGTGTGGAACCCAGGATGGAAGCCTTGCAAAACACCACTCGACTTCTACGAGTGCCGGCACGGTATGAACTACACACGCATTACTGGTGCAAAGAACGGTATAGAAGCCAGCGTACTATTCTTCGTTCCATTAAAGACATGGGCTGAAGTACAGCGCGTAACCTTGAAGAATACCACCAACGAAACTAAGCGTATCAAGCTCTTCTCGTTTGCTGAATGGTGTCTGTGGAATGCGGCTACCGACATGGAGAATTTCCAACGCAACTGGTCAACAGGTGAAGTGGAGATTGACGGTAGCGTTATCTACCATAAAACAGAATACAAAGAGCGCCGCAACCACTATGCATACTATGCTGTGGCTAATTCTAAAATCGACGGATATGACACAGACCGTGAGTCGTTCATCGGACTATACAACGAATTTTCAAACCCACAATGTGTCATGGCAGGCAAGCCAAGCAACAGCCTGGCACACGGATGGAGCCCTATTGCCTCACACTATATCGAGGTTGAACTGAAACCGGGTGAGACCAAAGACTATATCTTCATCCTCGGCTATGTAGAAAACGAACAAGACGAAAAGTTCTGCAAGGAAGATATCGAGCGCAAGAAAAAAGGTGAACTCATTTCTTCACAGGATAGCGACGTGACACTCGTCAACAAAACCAAAGCCAAGGCTACCATCGAGCGCTTCGCTACCGTAGAGGCTGTAGAGGCTGCTTTTGCTGAATTGCGCACCATGTGGGACGAACTACTCGATAAGTATGTAGTGAAGAGCGACGACGAGAACTTGAACAGAATGGTCAACATCTGGAACCAGTACCAATGTATGATTACCTTCAACTTCTCACGTTCTGCGTCATTCTTCGAAAGCGGCGTAGGACGTGGAATGGGATTCCGCGATTCCAACCAAGATCTTGTTGGCTTTGTTCATCAAGTACCAAGTCGTGCACGCCAGCGCATTATCGATATTGCATCAACACAATTCCCCGACGGAGGATGCTACCACCAATACCAACCACTCACCAAGCGCGGCAACAACGACATCGGTGGCGGTTTCAACGACGACCCCATGTGGCTCATCTTCGGTACAGTTGCTTATATCAAAGAGACGGGCGATTTCTCAATTCTCGACGAAATGGTACCTTGGGACAACGAGCCTGGAACAGAAGTCACACTATTTGAGCACCTGAAAATATCATTCAACCACGTAGTCAACAACCTCGGTCCTCACGCTCTACCACTCATCGGACGTGCAGATTGGAACGACTGTCTCAACCTGAACTGTTTCTCATGGGATCCCAACGAGAGTTTCCAAACTACCGAAAACAAGACAGAAGGTTCAAAGGCAGAATCCCTCATGATTGCCGGCCTCTTTGTACTCTGCGGCAGACAGTATGTAGAACTCTGCAAACAGATTGGCAAGCCAGAAGAAGCAGATCGTGCACTCGGACATATTAATAATATGGTGAAGGCCGTAAAGGAACACGGATGGGATGGCGAATGGTATCTGCGTGCATACGACTTCTATGGCAACAAGATTGGTTCTAACGAAAACGAGGAAGGAAAGATATTTATCGAGTCACAAGGATTCTGCACCATGGCAGGCATCGGACTTGAAGAAGGCATGTGCGACAAAGCAATCGACTCCTGCAAGAAATATCTCGACTGCGAACACGGTATGGTGCTCAACAATCCCGCATACACCACCTATCATGTGGAAATGGGTGAGATTTCTTCATACCCCGCAGGATATAAAGAGAATGCAGGTATCTTCTGTCACAACAACCCATGGGTTATCATCGGAGAAACTGTTGCAGGACGCGGTAACGATGCATGGGAACTCTTCCGCAAGATTTGTCCTATGTACATCAAAGACCAAGACCTCCACAAGGTTGAACCATACGTCAACTGTCAGATGGTGGCAGGTAAAGATGCTGCTAAACCCGGTGAAGGAAAGAACTCATGGTTGACCGGTACTGCCGCATGGATGTGGTACACAGTCAGTCAGTTCCTATTGGGTATCAAGCCTACATACGATGGTATTGAAATCGATCCTTGTCTCCCATCAGACATGAAGGAATATAGCATCAAACGTATTCTACGCGGAGCCGAATTTGACATCGTAGTCAAAAACCCACGCGGAAGCGAGAAGGGTGTGAAACAGATTACCGTTGATGGTCAACCCATCGAAGGAAACGTCATCCCCTGCACAGCAGGTAAGCACGCTGTAGTTGTGGAAATGGTATAATACACAACAATCAATAGACCACGGTATCCAATTCAAATAGAGCATCGTAATTGGCAGTCAAGCTATCCCAACAGTTGCTCGATACAATGGTCAATCTAACTTAAGAGCCAGTCTGAACAACATCAGACTGGCTCTTTCTTCAGCATATAGTCAACTGGAATTCCGATTATTTACCTAGTTCTAACCAATTGGCAAGCATAGCATGCCCATCGGGAGTCAGCACACTCTCTGGATGAAACTGAATGCCGCGAATGTCATACTGCCTATGGCGAAGTGCCATAATCTGACCGTCATCGCTCTCGGCAGTTATTTCTAAGCAATCAGGAAAATTCTCACGATCAACCACCCATGAATGATAACGTCCAACTTCTATGCGACGAGGCAATCCGCGGAATATCGGATCATCTGCCACAATACTGCAAGGAGTGGCGATTCCATGATACACTTCCGAAAGATTGGCCAACTTACCACCAAACACTTCGCCAATAGCCTGATGACCCAGACACACACCAAGTATAGGTTTGCGACCAGCATAATGACGAATAACTGCCAGCAACAAACCTGCCTCAGAGGGAACACCCGGTCCGGGACTGAGGATAATCTTATCGTATTGTTCCAGTTGTTCCAATTGAAACTGGTCGTTACGTACTACGCTGACTGTTGCTCCCAACTCCTTCAACAGATGAGACAGATTGTAGGTAAACGAGTCGTAGTTGTCAATAATCACTATATTCATAATTCTTCTGCCATTCGGATGGCCTTGACAAGGGCACCCAGTTTATTATTACATTCTTCTAACTCATAGTTGTCATTACTCTTGGCAACCACACCACTTCCAGCCTGGAACCACAGTTCGCCATTGCGACTGATAAAGGTTCGGATGACAATAGCTTGGTTTAAGTCGCCATTGAGCGATATACTACCTATACATCCGCCATAGGCTCCACGATTATGGGGCTCCAGTTCGCTTATAATCTGCATGGCACGTACCTTAGGCGCACCACTCAATGTACCCGCAGGAAAAGTATCGATAAAGGTACGGATGGTATTAGCTCCCTCGTCAAGCGTACCGCTAACACGGCTGACAAGATGAATGACATGACTGTAGAACTGCATATCCTTATAGAAATCAACTTTGACATCATGACAGTTGCGGCTCAGATCATTACGTGCCAGATCAACCAACATGACATGTTCGGCATTCTCCTTTGGGTCGTTACGTAGAAACTCGGCATTCTTCCGATCCTGTTCTGTATTGCCTGTACGACGGGTTGTGCCAGCAATAGGATCGATATAAGCCTTATTGCCCACGATGCGGTTATGGGTTTCGGGTGAGGAACCGAAGATACGAAACCCACCGAAATCAAAGTAGAACAAATAGGGCGAAGGATTGATGCTACGCAAAGCGCGATACAGTTTGAAGTCATCACCCTCATAGCGCTGTACAAAACGGCGACTGACTACTATCTGAAACACATCTCCACGCATACAATGTTCCACACATCGACGGATGTTAGCCTTATGTTCCTCATCGGTCAACGTAGATGTTGTATCACCAACAGGATGAAAATCATAGGCTTTGACCGACGCCTTGTTGATGGCGCGCAGCAACATATCCATCTCAGATGTATCATCAGGTCGTTCGCCAAGTGTGACAAGCGTCATGGTATTGTTAAAATGGTCGAACACAATAACATCGCGGAAGAGCACATAATAGATATCTGGGGCATCATTTTTCTCCATCGTTGTGTCACGCACAGCAATATTCTCAAAATAGCGCACAGCGTTAAACGACGTAAAGCCATAGAGTCCACAGTATTCCTGTCCTTCTCCACAAACGTGAAACGAATGTATAAAACGGTCAATGGCATCGGCGATAGCCAGTTTGCAACGGTCTCCATCATCGGTTCGTGGTAGCGTTTTCTGTTGGTTGGTACCATCGGGATATTTACAGGTCACCACTCCATGTCCTATAGCAATACTTGCCAAAGGATGAACACCAATAAACGAACGCGCATTGTCATTACCATGATAGTCAGAGCTCTCCATCAGCGCCGACTGTGGATAGAGGTCTCGCAAGCGCATATAGACCCCAACGGGTGTATGCAGGTCGGCCAGAATATGCCGACAATAGGTTGTATAGTTAAAAGTTTCCATATTCTTTAGCCATTGATTTGTTACTGAGATAGGTTTCCACATCCTTATCACCGCGTCCGCTGACGGTCAGCACCACCACATCATCGGGTTTGAACAAATGTTTCATTTTGGCAAGTGCCGCAACAGCATGAGCACTCTCGATAGCAGGAATAATACCCTCCATACGAGTCAGTTCATAACCGGCATAGATGGCCTCATCATCATTGACAGCCAAAATATGGCTTCTGCCACGCGTTGCTAAATCTGCATGCATCGGTCCAATACCAGGGTAGTCCAGTCCGGCACTAATGGTAAAGGCCTCTTTAATCTGTCCACCATCGGTCTGCATCACCAAAGTTCGTGCGCCATGTATGATTCCCTCGGTACCACAGTGCATTGTGGCGGCAGTATAGTCGGTATCAATACCATGTCCGGCGGCCTCAGCCAGATAGATTTGCACGCGGTCGTCATCAATATAATGGTAGATAGTACCTGCGGCATTTGAACCACCTCCCACACAAGCAATAAGATAGTCAGGATAGTCACGACCAACCTTTTCTTCCAATTGTACTTTGAGTTCCTCACTGATAACACTCTGCAAACGGGCAACGATATCAGGATAAGGATGTGGTCCCATCGTGCTACCTACTATATAGAAGGTATCTTGCGGATGACAACACCAGTCGCGAATAGCTTCTGAACAAGCATCACTCAATGTCATATTGCCAGTACGTACAGGATGTACTTTGGCGCCCAGCATGCGCATACGTTCCACATTAGTATGTTGACGCTCTACGTCAGTTGCTCCCATGAATATCTCACACTCCATATTCATCAGGGCACATACCGTTGCCGTTGCCACGCCATGCTGTCCAGCACCGGTTTCAGCAATAATGCGCGTCTTCCCCATACGCTTAGCCATCAGAATTTGTCCCACGGTATTATTAATCTTATGTGCACCAGTATGGTTCAAATCCTCACGTTTCAGATAGAGTTGGCAACCATATCGTTCGCTCATGCGCTTAGCATAGTACAGAGGTGACGGACGTCCTACGTAATCACGCAACAGCGCATAGTATTCGCGGCGAAAGTCCTCACTTTCCAGAATAGGGCGATAAGCCTGCTGCAAATCAGTTACACATTTATATAAGATTTCGGGAACGTAGGCTCCGCCAAACTTTCCGAAGAATCCTTTCTCGTCAACTTGATATTTCATATTGTATAGATGTTATAGTATGGATAATGGTCTGTTTTATTTTTGAAGAGCTTCATAGAGTGCATCGAGTGCTTGATTGGCATTACCAGTTTCTCTGAGTAGCGTCACAAACTTGCTACCGATAATAGCTCCTGCTGCATTCTGTTGCGCACTCTCTAAGGTCTGTTTGTTGCTGATGCCAAACCCTATCATGCGCGGATTGCGCAAATGCATATTATTGATGCGGTTGAAATAGGCAAGTTTAGCCTCATCGAAACTGTTTTGCGCACCAGTAATGGCAGCCGAACTGACCATATAAATAAAACCGTCAGTATGTTCATCGATGAATCGGATGCGCTCTTCACTGGTTTCAGGTGTAATCATCATGATAACTCGAATGTCATAACGGTCGGCAATAGGTTTGACCACATTCAGATAATCATCGAAAGGCAGATCAGGAATGATGGTTCCACTGATACCGCTTTCAGCACAACGACTGAAATAGGTTTCATATCCCATATGCATAACGGGATTCAGATAACCCATCAATACCAGTGGTATTGTGACTTCATCCTTGATGGCAGCCAACTGGCGCAACAGCAGATCGAGTGTCATGCCGTTTTTCAATGCTACAGTACCAGCACTCTGAATGACAGGACCATCTGCCAATGGGTCACTAAAGGGCATACCCACTTCTATCATATCGATGCCACGACGCTGCATGGTCTTGATGACATCTGCTGTATTGTCAATATCTGGACAGCCTGCACAGAAATACAACGATAGCAGTTTGCGCCGACTGGCATTTTGGAAAAGTTGATTTATCTTGTTCATTGTTTTTTATTCTTGTCGATGTTGTCGGAGTACCAACTCCTTATTTATTATTAATGTATATCACAATATTTCGCGAACAGTTTGCAGATATTGCTTGAGTAGCGCCACATCTTTATGACCAGGTGCTACTTCAAAACAACTGTTGAGATCGATACCACACCATCGTGGATGTTGGAAGCGGAGTAGCTCTTCGGTGTTGTGCATGCCAAGTCCGCCACTCAATAGGAAAGGTG
Organism: Prevotella sp. P4-98; assembly: GCF_002251405.1. NCBI lineage: Bacteria > Pseudomonadati > Bacteroidota > Bacteroidia > Bacteroidales > Prevotellaceae > Prevotella > Prevotella sp. P4-98. The sequence goes on from NZ_NPJC01000051.1 coordinate 22,659, forward strand.
TAGTTCCCTTGTAATGACGCAACACCTCCCAGTCAAAACATTTTCCACTACCTCCATAATCTGGAGTCTTTGTATCGAATACGAAGTAATCTACAATTCCATCGTATGCGCCACATTGTTTCAAGTCGTTGACAGATGCCACACTGACAGCCTTGAGTAGCAATTCCACCCCATTCGTTTTCAGCCGACGACAAAATTCCGGTGTCTCTTGACCATGAAGTTGCACGCCATTGAGGTTGTAATCATTGATACATTGCAGAATATGCATTACCGAATCATTAACAAATACGCCAATACGCTCCACACCGGCATCCGCCTCACAACGTGATACAGGACGACTGACGCAACGGGGAGATTTCTGATAGAAGATGAATCCCATCATATGAATACCCAACTGGGCTACTTGACGGATATTATCGGCATCGCGCATACCACATACTTTAACGATCATCGTGCCAAATCTTTGATAAACGCATCAAGAGCAAGTCCTGGATGTTCTTGTTTCATAAACTGTTCACCCATTAGAAATCCGCGATAGCCGGCAAGTCGAAGGCTATTGACCGTTTCGGGATTGGAGAGTCCACTTTCGCTGACCTTGCATCCTTCTTTTGGTAAACGGCTTGCCATGTGAAAACTGTTTTCCACATCAGTCACAAAACTTCCCAGATTACGATTGTTGATACCGTAAAGATCAGGAGCGAGGTCGGCATAATCGAGGTCGCGCTCACCATGCATCTCCAACAACACTTCCATTCCTAAATTGTGAGCTTCACGACACAGTTGACTGCAAGTATCATGGTCGATGGCTGCAGCTATTAGCAATACGGCAGAAGCTCCACAGCGACGAGCTTGTAACAACTGGTATTCGTCAATCACAAAATTCTTGTAAAGCACAGGGATAGTTACCCCACTCTGTCTCGCATCAACAATAAACGAGTCGTTACCGCCAAAATAAGTCTCATCGGTCAAGATACTCAAAGCGGCAGCACCATGCTGTTGATACGAGAGGGGAACCTCTGTTGCCAGTGCCGACTGGTGTATCCAACCTTTAGATGGTGAACGACGCTTGAACTCGGCAATAATGCCCGAAGTAGAATCTATAAGCGCTTTACGCATACTGCCACCCTCTGCCTGCTGTCCTTTGCTTTCCATCAGCCGATCGACCTCAGTAGCAAGTTTCCTTAATGGCATAATTTGGCGGTTGCGCTCATTCTCAATTCGCTTATGGGCGATGATCTCTTCCAGAATATCCATAGCATCAATTGCGGTTGAGTTCCACAAACTTACGGAATGTAGCAAGAGCTTTTCCACTGTCAATACTCTCACGGGCAATATCTATACATTCCTCAATGCTCTTACTACCCTTTTCCATGACTTGAATACCAAAGGCAGCATTGGCAAGTACAATATTCTTTTGTGCGGGCAAAGCACGGTTTTCAAGTACAGCATCGAATATTTCCTTCGCCTCTTCCTCTGTGGCACCACCTTTAAGTTCTTCCGGACTTGCAACAGCAAAGCCAAGATCTTCAGGCCGGAACACCCGTTCATAGTCGTTGGTAGTCACTTTAAAGTCGCCAGTCAGTGATATTTCATCGTAACCATCAATACTATTGACGATACCATAGTCGATTCCAATTTTCTGATATACCTGACGGTAGAGTCGCATCTGGTCGAGATTGGCAACACCGAGCAACTGACACTTGGGCTGACTGGGATTGACCAACGGACCTAATAGGTTGAATACTGTAGGAAACTGCAATGCCTTGCGGATAGGACCGACAAATTTCATGGCCATGGCAAAGAGTTGGGCGTGTAGATATACGACACCAGCCTCGTTGATGCTTCGGTTGAGTTTATCGATATCATCGGTAAAATCCACACCATGGTTTCTGATAACATTCGATGCGCCGCTTACCGATGTGGATGCAAAGTTACCATGTTTTGCCACCTTATAGCCAGCACCGGCAATAACGAAGCACGAAGTCGTTGAAATATTAAACGTATTTTTGCGGTCACCACCAGTTCCCACCACATCAATATATCTGTCGCAATCGAGGATAGCAGGTACACCCGTTGCTAAAATACCGTCACGAAATCCCAGCAATTCATCCACTGTCACGCCACGCATTTGCAGTGCAGTGAGCAGTGCGATAATCTGTTCTTCAGGAAATTCGCTTTGTGTGATTCCCACAATGATGTTCTTCGTTTCTTCACGAGTCAGCGCCTCGTGATTCAACATTCTGTTCAAAATGTCTTTCATTTCCATGATGTTATTCTCCTTTTATTATTCATTTTATGTTTGTTATCTATAAAGAAAAGAGGCCCATCGTAAGAACGACAGGCCTCTTGTTTATTCTTTAAGTATCCACACGGCTGTTCGACTCACGATTCTTTCAATCTTGAGTTGCGCCACCACCATGCTGTAGATACAAATATTGTCATTGTCTTTTTTTGTTTGAATGATTATTCGGGTACAAAAGTAATCATTTTCTTTTAATCTGCAAATAAATCGCCAGAAAAAACTACATAACGCACATAAAAAGTACAAATCTCCTACAATTTGTTTTTTGTCATCACCTTACCATGATATCCTGAATATCTACATACCCCCTCATGCGTTCTTCGAGTTTATCTTTGAGATTGTCTTTCGGCTGAAGTCCCAGCTTTCTGCGGATATTAGCACGTTGGGTATTGATATTCGACTCCGTTTTATTGAGTAGCGAGCAAAGATCGCTGAGTTTTCTGTCACGCAGAATAAGCTGTACTATACGTCGCTCAGAAGGTGTCAGTTCGGGGAAAGCCTTCTCAATGCGCTGGCTAACTGAAGCCTCAGCACGTATGAATCGCGTCACATTGGCAATTATATGTCGCTGCGTTGTTTCATCAAACTGTGCCAACAGCAACCGTGTTTGGTCTTCCGTGTATTCAGCCCTTGCCAGTCTGATATACGATTTCACTTGTTTCTTATTGAGTCGCAAGATGTGCAGTAATTCCGCTTCATCGTGTTTCATCATCGTGTTTTCCTTCTGCAGTCGTTCCGCATTGCTGGAAATATGCACACCAAGTACTCCTGTATAGAGCAAAGTCAGCACCACGATAGCCAGACTCTGTATCATCATCGGATCGTTGGTAAATAGTGCACACAATACATACGCCAATATCGATACACCTATATTAATAAGTGAAAACATGGTCTGATACGTAGCAAGTGAGAAAGTGATATTTCCCAATAGCACTATCATTTGTATAAGGATAACCACATGCATGTGTTGCATATCTGGCACAATAGCTCCATAGATAGCATTTGTAGTCATCACCACCAGTGTGGTGAGTGTCATGAGCCTTACTACTGTATTGACACGAAACCATTGCAGTGCATATCCAACAAACCAGATCCAAGTAAGAGCCAACAATGTTCCATTGCTATACTTAAAAAATTCACTTGTAGGACCAGTCAGTTCCATCAGATTGGCAACCAATCCAATGGAAAGTAGGAACGTGTACCAGCAGGTAATCAGCTGGCGTTGTGTGTCAAGATAGTTTTTCTCCCTATGGAAGAATTTCTTGGCCATTTGAACGAACGGTTCAAAATCCGCTCTGAATGACATATCGTCGTTACTATACATAATGGTCTGGGGTGGGTTGGTAATTACTACATTGATATCGTTGACAAAATTACGAAAAAAGTTTGAGATTGACCGTTTTTTAGGTAAAAATTTGATAATTTATTGTGTTTTTGACTATATTTAAGGTACTGTAAATTTGTATATTGCAGTATATTACTATAATTTTGCAATCGTCAACAGGATGGATGCGCCGGGATAGAAGTTCCCATAACGAATCAATCAACCCGACTCATAAACACTACATGAATGACTATTTTGAAGATTTTACACCATGAAGCACTGATCTTTCTGTTAGTTACCGGTGCATTCACTTGATGACCTTCGTTGTTCGTATTCTCACCAAGCGTGGTATAGCACAAAAGCGAAGTATAAAAACACAAAAGGATATTATTATAGTTCTGTTTCTTACAGATGTGAATCTGCTACCCACAGAACCGAAAGGAGAAGTAAAGAGTGAGTGACTTCTCCATTTCGAAATTGCAACAGACAGCGATATTCATTAGTCCTTTTTTTATTCAAGAAAGAGCGACAGCCCAGCGGGGTCGTCGCTCTTTCCTATTTTTGTATTCATCATCATTAATCAGAATATCGGCTCAGACAGAATAATCCTCATCAAACAGATTCATCCCACTACACTTCATTTGGCAATGGGAATATTATTTATTGTATTTCCAAAGCAATCCTTTCACCAGTTTGCCATACTCCTTGATGACATCGTCGGGCCAAGGACCGGTGGCAGTAGCACGTGGCAAGAGCATTGAGCAACTCTCGTTTTTGTCGCTGATAGACCAGCATACCCAACTGATGCCAAGTCTTTCACACATCTGAATCCATTGTTCTTCACTCACAGGGTCAATCTTTCCATCACCACTGGCTTCAGTAGCACCACTTTCAGAGATAAACACGGGGATTCCTTTCTTTACAGCCTCTTCTGTTCGCTCACGCAGATAGTCGCCGTGTGTGGCTGCATAGAAATGTACGGTGTACATGATATTATTGAAACCCTGCAATGGACTCTCAACCACCAAATGGATATCCTGATCCCAGTGTGGGCAACCTACGAGGACAATATTATCAGGGTCATACTTTCTGATTTCGAAAATCACCTCAGTAGCATACTTCTTCAGGTCAGCCCATGTATCTTCCACAGGTTCGTTATATATCTCGTAGATGACGTGCGGATACTTGCCGTAGCGCTGCGCCATACGACCGAAGAAGTCTTTAGCCTCAGCAGTTTTGAGGTTATGGCTGTGCCAGTCGATGATGACATAGACATTATTCTTGATAGCCGACTCAATGACCGGTGTCATGCACTGCATAGCGAAATCTGGATTCTCCAAGTAATTGTCTTCTATCAGTATTCCCATAGCGGCACGAATGACCGAAGCATTCCAATCCGTCTTGAGGGTCTTCACTACCTGTTTGTTATAGAATCGTGGCCAGAGATTATGCCATCCCAGACTGACGCCACGCAGGATAACAGGGTTTCCTTGTTGGTCACAGAGTTGTGCACCTTTCACTTGCAACTGTCCATACTGTTTTACGGGGTCTGCAGCCTTAACTGTTGCAGCTGCCATAAGCATAACGACAGCAAGAAAAAGCGTTTTCAATGCTGCCGGAAAGTGTTCATTCATCATTAGTTTTCTGTTTTGTTATTGTTAGGAGAAATTGGTTCAGAACAAAGAGATGGTGTAGAGATAGACCACAGCCGCAGGAATAGCCAAGAGCGAAGAGTCGAAGCGGTCGAGCATTCCTCCATGTCCTGGCAGTATATTGCCACTGTCCTTGATGCCCATGGTGCGTTTAAACAGGCTCTCCACCAAATCGCCCCAGGTACCAAACACCACAACGACGAGTCCTAATCCGAGCCATTCCCATGTGGCCAGCATCGACGTCATGCCCAACAACTGCCCGTTATCTACATAATTAGCAATGACCCATGCCACAGCCAATACTACGACACATCCACCGATACTTCCTTCCCATGATTTTCCTGGCGATACTCTTGGGAAGAGTTTGTGACGTCCAAGTAGCGAACCCACGCAGTAGGCACCCGTGTCGTTCATCCACAAGAAGACAAATACCGACAGTGGCAGTATGGGATTAAACATCACGATTCCCTCTGGTGTTGCATTAAATGCCAACACATTAAGCAGTGAGAACGGCAGTGCAATATACATCTGTGAGAACATCGTATATGCCCAGTCGTTGATTGGATCAGTTTGTTTCAGATAGAGTTCTGCAACGATAAGATAGATGACCGTCACCAGATAAGGGATAAACACCACCGATTTTGCCATTCCTCCATAGACATCGCTACAGAAGAAAGTCATGGCAAGGAAGAAATACACACCAGCCACAGTAGTGATGAAGCGATTGATGGCCACCCCTTCGCGCTGATTTACCAGTCCTCCAAACTCCCATATAGTGAGTCCGGTGATGAATGCGAAGAGCAGCACCATAGCTTCAGGGCGCAGAAAACTTGCCACAACGGCAGCCACAAATAATATACCGGTAATGGCTCTTACTATAAAGTTTTTCATTGATTTTCTTCTTTGTTTTGATTATCCGTATCGTTGTCATCCACTGGTGTGGCATTATTCTCTTGTTGTGCTTTCAGTGCAGCCTCAGCCTCCAGTCGCTTGCCACGTTCCTCTGCCATGCGCTCTGCTTCCGCACGTTGCTGAGCCTCAAGCAATTCTTCCGCACGACTGGTCCATGGGCGCTTGCCGAATATTTTCTCCACATCCTCTGCGAATATCACCTCACGCTCTATCAGTAGCTGAGCCAATTGAGCATGTCCTTCCTTATGTTCGCTGAGAATCTGCTTGGCACGGTCATATTGTTCGTTGATCATCTTCAGCACCTCATCGTCCATCACCTTAGCGGTCGTTTCAGAGTAAGGACGCTGGAACTGGTATTCGCTATTGTTGTAATAGCAGATATTGGGCAATTTGTCACCCATACCGGCATAGGCAATCATGCCATAAGCCTGTTTGGTAGTGCGTTCCAGATCGTTCATCGCTCCAGTAGAGATATGTCCGATGAAGAGTTCCTCTGCCGCGCGTCCGCCCAACAGTGAGCACATCTCATCGAGCATAGCCTCCTTGGTTTGGATTACGCGCTCTTCGGGCAGATACCATGCAGCGCCCAGTGCTCCGCCACGTGGCACGATGCTCACTTTGACGAGTGGGTTAGCATGTTCTGTAAACCATGATATGGTAGCGTGACCCGCTTCGTGTATAGCGATCGAGCGTTTTTCCTCGTTGGTCATGATTTTGGTTTTCTTTTCCAATCCTCCGATGATGCGGTCAACCGCATCAAGGAAATCCTGCTTGCCCACTCTATGGCTATTGTGGCGCGCTGCAATCAGGGCAGCTTCGTTGCACACATTAGCAATGTCAGCGCCAGAGAATCCTGGAGTCTGACGTGCCAAGAAGTCCACATCTACAGTATCGTCGAGTTTCAATGGTCTGAGGTGTACCATAAACACCTCCTTGCGTTCGTTCAAATCGGGAAGATCCACATGAATCTGTCTATCGAAGCGTCCTGCACGCAGCAGTGCCGAGTCGAGCATATCCGCACGGTTGGTGGCTGCCAGCGTAATAATTCCGCTGTTGGTACCAAATCCGTCCATCTCCGTGAGCAGCGCATTGAGCGTATTCTCACGTTCATCGTTTCCACCCATTGATGGATTTTTCGAGCGGGCACGTCCCACGGCGTCAATCTCGTCGATGAAGATGATGCAAGGAGCCTTTTGCTTAGCTTGTTGGAAGAGGTCGCGCACACGACTGGCCCCCACACCCACAAACATCTCTACGAAGTCACTTCCACTCATAGAGAAGAACGGCACGCCAGCTTCGCCCGCCACGGCTTTGGCAAGCAACGTCTTACCCGTTCCTGGAGGGCCTACGAGCAGTGCGCCCTTGGGTATTTTTCCTCCCAGTTCAGTATATTTCTGTGGGTTTTTGAGGAAATCCACAATCTCTTGCATTTCCTGTTTTGCCCCGGCTTGACCAGCCACATCTTTAAAGGTAATGTTCAGTTCACCGCCCTTTTCATACATCTGAGCCTTTGACTTTCCTACATTGAATATTCCTCCGCTTCCTCCTTTGCCACCGCTCATACGGCGCATGATGAATATCCAAATAGCCACAATAATCACCAATGGCAAGACATTGATGAATATAGTATGAAGCAGTGCACTGTCCTGTTCATTGTCGTATGAGAAGTCGCCACTGAATTTCTTCTGTGCCCGCGCCTGCTCCACAAAGCGTTCCACTTGTTCCACAGAACCGATTTCCACTTCCACAGTAGGGTTCTGTCCCACTTGTTTCACACCACCGTTGAAAACATCTCTCAGGTGTTCCTTTTTAGGATACATGTGAAGTACATCCTTGTTTTTATTGACCACAATCTTCTGGGCATATCCTTTCATCACCATAGTCTGAAACTGGGTGTATGTTCGTTTTATGTTGACGCTGGATGAAGAGCCACCCTGTGTGAACATTGCGATGGCAATGCCAATGATGACAAGTCCATAAAGCCAGCTCATATTGAAGCGTGGCATATTCATGTTAGGTTCTTTCTTTTGATTATCGTTCATACCTTATATATAATATATGGCCCGCCGCATGGGGGCCGTCATTGTTTCAATGTCAGTCTAAGTCGGGAAGGTGTTTCACGTCAGCATCGTCCCAGAGATGTTCCAAATCGTAGTACTCTCTCACGTCCGGCAGAAACACGTGCACCATGACATCGGCAAAGTCGATAGCCACCCACTGTGCCGCTTCCGTTCCAGCCACCGCAATAGGTTTCTCTGCGAGTTCCTTTCTGACGGTTTCCGCCACCGAGTCAGCAATAGCATCCACCTGTGTAGGTGATGCACCTTGGCATATTACGAAATATTTGCAGATGGTGCCTTCAATGTGTTGCAAGTCAGCCACCACGATGTCTTTACCTTTTTTCTCTTGTATTCCTTTTATTATAGTTTCTACGAGTTGTGTCGATTGTTCCATTTTTATTCTATTTGAATTGCAAAGATAAGTTTATTTCTTGATAATAGTGCTTATTATGCTGTTTTTTTGCAGTTTTTTAGAAAAAAATCGCGTTTTTTTTTGTTGTTTCAAAAAAAAGCCGTACCTTTGCATCCGCAATTAAGGCATTGGGGTATGGTGTAATGGTAACACTGCAGATTCTGGTCCTGCCTTTCCTGGTTCGAATCCGGGTACCCCAACACAGTGAGAGTGTTGCAAACTACGATGGTTTGCGGCACTTATTTTTTTGCTTTTTCCTTAGTAAAATATGTTTCTGCCGATGAGTTTCATGTAGTCTGACCGTTACTTCATCAGAACTACATTCCTTTTCAGTTCGCCGCATCTCCCCTCTTTCTCCCATTCCGACCGTAATTTATTGGGACTTACTGCGGACTCACTTGGGACTTACTACGGAAGCACCACAGCCATGAGTCGATGAAACACACAGTGCCACAGCAGCGCAATTAGTATAGCAATGTAATAAAATAGTACCATGACTACATTTCCCGCTCCATTACAGTTTTACAGTTTTACAGTTTTCAAAAACGATTTTTTGGTCTAATTGAGTCGTTTTTCATGGTTCCCAACCCGTAAAACCGCTATAAAACCATCGTTTTTGCTTTTCAAAAACTGTAAAACTGTAAAACTGTAATAGAGTAATGAATGCAGAACGTATTACGCAAGTAAACATATTTCCATAATACATTACAAAGACGGAGTCATAAACTAAATACCAGAATGATCTTATGATAAAAATACGCTGAAACCTGCAGAATAGCTTAAAATAAACAGTTTTGTAATCTTCTCACCTCTAATAGAGGTACACAATTAAGTGGATTAACGAAAATCATATCTATTTACAAGTTGGATATTTCTTTATTCCAATTCAACCATTATAAGTTCTTTATGTGCATTTTCTCGCTTTCAAAATGTTAAAAATGAGCTATAAGATACATTTAAGTCCAAAATGTTTCTTGTTTATGAAACATAATATCTATCTTTGCAGCAAATTGAGAATGTATGGCACAAAACATCTTCCGTCTTGTCTTAACTGACGAGGCACAAAACTTTATTGAAAGTTTACCCGAAGCAGTATCTTACAAGATCTACTAAAACATCAAGCGTGTTGCAGGTGGAGAACGCAACAAGGAACTTTTCAAAAAGTTGGAAAACTCGGAAATATGGGAATTTCGTACATTGTACAACAAAACTGCTTATCGTTTATTTGCTTTTTGGGACAAAGAAAAAGAAACATTGGTAATTGCCACTCACGGAATCATCAAGAAAACCCAAAAAACGCCAAGCAAGGAAATTGCGAAAGCAGAAGCTATTAGAAAAGAATATTTTAAAAACAAATGATTATGGCACAGATGAATCTTACTCCATTGGACGATGTGCTTGACAAGCACTTTGGAAAAGTTGGCACTCCGAAACGTGACGCTTTTGAAAGTGACGTGGACGAAGCTTTACATGCTTGCCGTTTGGGAGAAGCCATCAAGAAAGCTCGTATAGAGCAGAACTTGACCCAAGAACAACTGGGTGAACGTATTGGTGTGAAAAGAGCACAAATCTCTCGATTAGAAAAAGGTTACAGCATAACTATACCTACTATGAGAAGAGTATTTAAGGCTCTTGGTGTAGTAACTGCAACCGTTGATTTAGGTACTGCAGGAAAAGTGGCTTTATGGTAAAGAATACCTAAAAAGGACTGCGTTGCCTATTGGCAATCGCAGTCCCAACCACTTTTAATAATTGTTTCTGTCCTGTTATTCAAGTTTCCGCTTATTTCTATCAGCCAGAAGTTTTAGTATCAGGACAATACAGATACCCACTAAAACGAAGTATCCTAAAAAAACACAGAAAATGATTGCAGAAGTATTCAATGCTCTAACTATTTATATCTGTTTATTATTTCGCAATCACAATAGACACACGGTTTTTGTCGTTTTCAGCAAACGGCTGCACACGTGCGCCCTTTGAATCAGAAGTGATACGGGCTTTGGCAATACCATACTGTTCGGTCAGCACTTTAACAACAGCATTGGCACGCTGAGCAGCGAGACGGTCGTTGATGGTATTGTTTCCAGTTCCTGCATCAGCATATCCAGTAACGGTCACCTTTGCTTCAGGATAAGAGTTGAGGAAATCAACCACTTCCTTGATTTTATCCTGTTCAGCCTTGGCAACAACTTTTGAATTGATGACAAAGAATACGTCGCGACGTATTTCTTCCACCTTCTTCACCTCTACGGTTTCAGCTTTAGGCTGTTCTACAGGAGCCACTGTCTGGGGAGCGGGTTCCACAACTTGCTGTGGCTGAGTTTCAATCACCTGAGGTTTCTGGCGTTTAGTATAGCTTTTGCCCAAATTGATGCGCACTCCTGCCAGTGCATTAAAGTACCAGTCGGCATTTCCAGCCTTCTTTGAGTTATACTTATCGCTGATGATATTGGCGTTACCCTCTACCATAAAGCTCAGTGTATTGTTGATGCGAATAGCCACATCCACACCTGCACGACCGAAAGGACGCACCTTTTTACCTTGCCAGAGATACTCCAGATTGTAGTCATCCACGTTTTTGAGCGTAGCAGCAATATTGTTGACCTCTCCATTGCCACCTGCCCAGTTGATGCCTCCACCGAGGAAAGCACTCACGTTCAGTGTGCGCATAGGATTCCAACCGCAGAAGAGGTTAGAGAGATTGACCATCACATCGAGTCCCGGAGCCACATATTTATATTTATAAGTAGCGTTGTAGGGTTTGTCTCCCACCTTTGCGCGGAAGCCAGCCCATCCGCCGCGGCTCCACAGACCGTTGGCTTGTGCGCGCACTCCAACTACTGGCGAGAACTGATATCCGATAGCTCCTTGGAAGTTTGGCGACAGGAGATCACCGAATTTAGCTTCTCCCAGGGTGTATTGTCCACCAGCCTGAACATCGAGGAACCAATGTTTCTTAAACTGATATTCGTTTCCGTCACGATCAGTATAAGTAGTTTGTGCATGGGCAGTAGCCATGCCGGTAGCCATCAGTGCAGCGGCTAATAATGTTTTAACAGGTTTCATTGTTTCTTCTTTTTTACTTGTGTGAATTTGTTGATTTCAGTTTTTTGAGGTTTTTCTCCCTCATTTCCTGCTGATAGGTATTTGTCATCGAGTCGCGCTTATCGCCGTCAATGACCGTATGGTCGCCCGAATGAGAATCCATCATACAGAGTTTCCATGCGCCCATATAATCTACAGGTTTGAAATAGAACACCGTTTTGATCACATCAGGACCTTCAGTCTTATCGGTGAGGAAGGCCGTGCACTTCACCTCGTTGAGGTAAGTCTGATTAAACTTGATGTAGTCGATATGGTGGCTCTTGATCTTCAAGCTCTTCAGCATGCCAATCATGCGGTTGAGCTGTTGGTTGTCGAGTGGCTCTGGTTCGAGATAGACCGAATCCGGATTGTTGTATGCCTTATGAATCATGGCAGCCGCATCGGTGTAGCCACCGTGTTCAGCATATCCAAAGAATTGATCTACGAGTTGCACCACAGCCGCAGAGTCGGCATTGGTCAGAGCCAGTTCAAAACCGGTTTCCTTTGGTTCGGGTTTGTTTTGTTTGCATCCGACAGCCATCAACACAACGAGTGCGACAGCCATCGTGAGGACTTGACCTTTATTGAATATATGTTTCATATTATCTTGATTTTACATTGTAAATGAACCCAAATCGGTCATTAGACCGAAAAGGTGTATCATGTATATTAACCTAATGACCAATTTGAGTTTAAAAAAGGCAGGCACGTGCTGTCTCAGCCATGCCTGCCCTCCCTCTTGATTTATATGAAAAAGTATTTAACTGTTACTTTCTTACAGTTCTTGCAACTTGTGATTCCTTGACTGTAACAACAACCTTAGTATCCAATACGCCCCATTCGTAAGTAATCTTAGCAGGGATAGTAATGTGGAAGGTACCAACGGTCAGACCGTTGTTGTTGTAAGTCAGCTTACCATATTGGTTAGCTACGATATAACCGTCAGCGCTAAGAGCAGGTGCAGTGTAGGTCAGTTCAATCTTACTGGTAACTTCACTCAACTTCTTCTCCACACCATTCAAGTCGGTAGTTGCATTTCCAATATTCAACTCAATACCAGAAACCTTATAGTAATTGAAGTAGTCGGTAGAAGGGAATGCACGATTAGGATCGGTAAAGTCGTAGCCGTTCCAGTTCTTGAAGGTCAGCTTAACATCAGATGTTGTAGCAACAGCGTCGGTAAATTCAGCAGTTGCGCTCTCAACAGAGATAGGACGGATGAACTTCACGTTAAATGCGCTGTTGTTGATCTTGATGCCAGCACCCCAGCAGAGGCTTGACTTAACAGCAACACGTGCGGTGAGGACCTTATCAATATTCTTAGGACTCCATCTATTAAGCTTTTCGAGTGTTTTGGCATCCTTAGACAGTGTAACAATACCATCAGATGTCATAGTGGCAATCTTATAGGTTTCATCTCTGTCACCATAAAGAGTCAGACCATCAGCACTTGCATAGAAACCGTTATCAGTATCAGTAACGAAGGTGAACTGAGCGTTTGCAGCTACAGTGCTGTTCAGCTTGTCGTATGGAGCAGCCATCTGGTCAACAGTAATCTTGTTGCCAAGGAGGTTATTCTTGATATCGAACTTGAATTCGTCGTTAGAAGTTGGTTTACCCATCTGCTCTACGTTACCGTGGATTTCATCGTATCCAGAACCTGCAGTCAAGTTATTGGCAGCGTACCAAGCCTTCTGGATCTTGTTCTGATTACCGAAGTTAGCAACAGGATTGATGTTGATAGCAGAAGGAGTCCAAGTGAACTTCACATAGATGTACTTGTTAGGAGCAGTCTTACCAGACTTCAAGGTGTAGCGAACGTATGTGCTAATAGAAGTTGGCTTCTTACCAGTAGCGTCAGCAGTGTTGAAGTGTGTGTAAGCCTCATTTCCAGACATTGTCCACTGGAGAACCTGAGTCATAGTACCGTTAACGTCAGCGGTAGTAACGATAACTTTACCAATCTTAGGACTGATAGCGTTAGCATTGATTGTATTCTTGTCGAACTGGGTCAAGTCAGTTGCAGGACCATCGAGCTGGTAAGTATCCTCGAATTCAACCTTAGACATGTTAACCTGTTTGTCAGCAAGAATCTTGTTCTCGATTTCATACCAAGTCACCTTCTTGTTGAGGGCGGGGTTAGCATCGTCACAGTTCAGAGTGAATGCAGTGTTGTCAGCGAAGTCCTTAGTGATTTGAGTTGGATCAGCAGTAGTTACGTTTTCTGCAATCTTAATCTTCATGTAGGCAACAGCAGCAATCTTGTTGTGAACGGTATCATTCAGGATAACACGTACCAGAGGTTCGCGACCGATGATGGCACGAGTCTGAGCAGCACCGTAAGCCTGTTGCTTACCGTTATCGTCAACAGCCTGAGGACGCAGGGTATAACCGTCAGCAGCAATAGCAGCGTGAGCACTCTGTGAAGTCTCGTTAACACCAGTGTGGTAACCTACGAGTTCGAAGCTATATTTGAAACCAGCTTCCTTCACTTTCTCTTCAGTAGCGTTCGTAGTTTCAACAGTTACAGGGTTGTACTTAACAGTCCATGAAGTGCGAATCAAAGAACGAAGGTCGATACCCTTATCATTGTCGTACTTAACTTCTGCAACAGGAGTTACAAGGTCCTTAGTTGATTTGTCGCTGGTAATTGCAGTGTTTGCATCTGTAAACAACCATGCCTGCCAGTCGGTAAATGCTGACTGAGCGCTAAGAATATGTACGTTGCTGTAATCTGAAGTAGTAAGTGTTGCGAAGTCAGAAGTTACAGTAGCATCGTCCTTAGTATATTGCAGAGCAACGAGAGTCATCTCGCGATCTTCAGTCCAAGTGTATTCCAACTGCTTGATAGCCTCACCATCATACTTTGCAGTTACGTTCAGCTTACCATCTTTGTTCTCTACCTTCTTCACAGTAAAGATAGAAGTAGCAGCTGCACGAGTAAAGTCTGTATATTTAGCGCTGCTCATGAGGAACTTATAGTCCTTAGCTTCCTCAGTAACGTCAGCGTTAGAGGGGTTCAGGAAATAAGAAGCCTTCATATCAGGAGCGAAGTAGAGGGGAGACTCTACAGTCACACCGTCAGCAAGCAGAGCGTTGAAAGGAGCGTCGGTAGCGAAGTCGCCATCAGCATCAACTTTCTTCACACCCAGAGGCTGATAAGTATAGGTTGCGAGATCAATAGCCTCAACACCATCAACATAGTGAGATGGGTTGAATACCATTGCGCGGAGTACTGAGTTCAGGTTCAATACGATCTTACCATCAACTGCGTCTTTCACACCTACGAGAGTCAGCACGCCCTTCTCCCAAGTTGCGGTGATAGCGTTTTCTGCAGTTGCAGTGTAAGGAATGTTGGTAGATTCGAGCTTTTTGCCATCCTGGTAGATGTCGAAGCAACCAGTCTCAGGATTGGGAACGTAGTATTTTCCATTCTCACCGTTCTCACCGGCAGCACCGTTTTCACCGTTATTTCCGTTTTCACCATCCTTACCATTTTCACCACGTGCTGGGAATTTAGAGTCAACGTAACCGTTACCTTCGTCGTACCACCAGTTACCATTGTCACCAATCTTCCAAGACTTACCGTTCTGACCGTCTTTACCGTTAGAAATAGTGTAGTTTTTAGTTTGACCGTTCTGATTCAGAGTAATGGTCATTCCGTTTTCAGTAGGAGTTACTGAGGTGAGGATTGCACCATTGTTGATTTGCGTCTGAATGTTCTTGATGGTCTCCGACAATTTGTCAATCTGCTCCTGCAGATTGCTAATGTCATCATCGTAGTCCTTACAAGACGTAACAGTGCCAACGGTTGCAACGGTCATCGCACCCATCAGCAATACGCTAAAATACTTTTTGTTCATACGATTAAAAAAAATTAATTAAACAATTATATAAATGCTACATTTCTTACAAAACCCCATTATCTCCTGTGCGGAGATTAGAAATTATCCCATCTGTCAACAAAAAGTATTGTTATTGGCATATTTTTTTGAGCAGACTGATATACTCGTCAATTTGGTGTTGACGTGATGATAGGCAGTTAAGTGTGGGTTATCATCCTGATACCAATCTGCACGGTTTTATGGCAGAAGGGGGTTATTAGCCGTTATTCTCTACTGCGGCTATTAGTTTTTCGTTGGCACGGTCAATGACGTCGGCATCAATACTCTTCAGATAAATCTGAGTGGTCTTTTCTGAGTGATGACCAAGACTGTCGCTGATCACACTGACAGGGATGTCCATACCGCGGGCAATGGTTGCCCAGGAGTGGCGAGCAACATACATGGTGAGTGGTTTGGATAGTCCCAAACGCATTGATAAGCGCTTTAAGTGATAGTTGACTTTACTTTGTTGCTGTTGGTATTGGCGGCGCAACTTGAGTGTTGCGTCATTGTTGAGCATTCCCAAGAGGTGATCGCCATCGAGTGAGGGGTGACGATCCACAATGGTTTGCATCTCTGGACGCCATGCCACTTGCAGTTCCTGCCCCGTCTTGCTCCTTTTATAAATAAGGTGTCCGTTGCGGATGTCACATCTCCGTAGATTGGCAATATCCACAAACGACATGCCACGGGTATAGAAACTGAACAGAAACAGGTCGCGTGCCAAGGCTTCGTCAGCATTGGTGGTGCGATATCCTGCCACCAGAGTAATGGTCTCAACATCTACCGCACGCTTAGGAGTGCGTGGGTATCCGGTGAATACTCGGTCGAAGGGTCGTTTGTCAGTAATTGACAGCTGTCTCACCGCTTTGTTGTAGATGGCTCGCAACACGCGCATGTAGAACGACACGGTGTTGAGCGTAAGTCCAGCCTGCTTCAAGTGGCTTTCAAATGCTTCTACTTCTTGACTGCCAATGGCATCAAGGGCAATATCGTGCCCACCACGAAATTGCAAGAAGCGATTCATAGCGCATGCGTAGGTTTCGCGTATGCGCTCTTTGTTGTTGGTTCGTAACTGTTCCACAAGTGTTTCGACAAACTCTGAAAGTGTCGTTGCCACAGTGGATAAACATGCTGGCACATAGTCAGTATGGGTCACGAGGTAGTCGGCTTGAGCCTTGTCCAGCGTGATGGATAGTTTACCTAGTGTCGCACTACCTTTCATAATTCCTTTCGGCAATTCAATTTTAATTATCATCTTGAATGTGTTTTTGTTTGCACAAAAGCAATAAGGTTTGCAATACGTAGCATTACCTCAACGTCGCTATTATAGATATTATTGTGTGCAAAAACACAAAAAAATTGATTTTATATGCTTAGCGCATAATAATACATAATAATTGATAAAAGACATTAAAGTTGAATAATTTTATGTTTTTCTAAAAAAAAAAGATAAAAACATTTGTTGTTTTCAATTATTATTTCTACATTTGCACTCGAAATCTAATCTCCGCACAGGAGACACAAAGTGCTTCGTATGAGGCACTTTTCTGTGTCTTCTTTGCATTTTAACCTATAATTCGTTTTTACAAGGTTTTTTCAGCATATTTTTAAACGTTCTTTTATTACATTCTGATTTTTCGCTTTATACCGTTTTAATGCATCAATAAATTGTACACCTATTTATATTAATATCCAACAATAATAGTACATTGGTGCAGGCGACGTATCGTTTTCACCTATTTATATTGTGTAAAAGCACAGAATAGGTCTGTAAGCATCGGTTCGCCACGCGTACTTTCCCACCCCCATCATTACGTTTGACCGTGCGCTCAGTTATTTCAGTTTTCAATAAATTTCGAACACTCGAACACCAATACATCCTAACTCACAGTAGTTCACGGTTTTGAGTGGTGTTCGAAACCTTAAGATTTCAAACACCCTTCGAACACCACTCCGACCACGTGAACCGCCAGCTATCCTCAACAGGAGACTCTGATTGAGCATACATATCGAAGTATAAGTAGGGAGGCTTGAGTTTATCAGACTTTTCTCAAGCCTTGATAATATTATTATCAAACGTTAGATAACACCATTATCAAACGTTAGATAACACCTTTATCAAACGTTGGATAACACCTTTATCAAACGTTGGATAACACCTTTTTCAAACGTTGAAAAGACCTTTTTCAAACGTTAGACAATACTCTTGCCATACATTAGACAATACCTTTGCCATACATTAGACAATAGTCTTGCTAAACGTTATCAAAAGACTGTCGACCCGTTTTATTTCTGGCTGATTTCTGAGTGGCAATTGTTATTTTGACGGATAGATCTGAGTTTTCGCAATATGTTTTCGAAATTGTGTGGTCGATGTGTGGTCGATGTTTCATGCATCGACCACACCATAAAATACTAACCAACAATACGTTGCACACCTCTGTGGTCGTGTGGTCGAAATTTCTTAAAAACTAAAACAACTGTAGCGAAAGCGATGCTGCCATTCGCCCACAACATCCCATCATCGCAACTGATGGCAACAGGTGTTCGATGGATGTTCGAACAGCCCCAGAATTTGAGCATCGAACACCGTCGCAACATGCAGTTTTACTGCAAGTTGCCCAGAACTGGTGTTCGATGTTCGATAAATGATAACATCGCGTGTGCGCATGTGCGCGAGGACCGAGACGTCCATCATTCTATTTTCCACAGGCGTCAACCATACCATTTAACGACCTCTGCTTCGCTGAAGGAAGAAAATATTACCATCGTGTTGTTCGCTATATTGCTTTGCTTCATTAGGGGTCATATAAACCTTTTTGACTTCTCCGTCATAAAAGACTGCCACACAAGGTTTTACAATATAGAAAACTTTCTTTCCACCTTGCGACTTTAATTGATGTATTCTGTCTTTAAGAGCATTATATTGTCTTTGCCTTTTGTTATCCAAATCTTCGTCATAATCTTCATCATCAAGCCACAACATTGAATCAAAATCTTTAAAAGCTTTATCTTGTGCTCTTTGCAATGTGTCAATTGATATTTCATTCAACACTCTATTTACAGACTCCTTAATTACTTTATGTAAGTCAGATTCTGTTAATCTTATAAGTTTCTTGTTCATTTTTATATATTGTTTATTTTCTATTATTGATTTTATTGGTTCATTAGGTCTTAAAATCATAACTTTTGCGTGTTTAGGTGTGTTAGCAAATGGGGCATTAAAGCCTTTGTTCTGCCAAATAGATTGTACTTGTTGATTAATCAGTGCTGCATCATTAATGCCTAACAGTTGGCAATCGTAAACATATTGTATTACTTCGAACGATTTTTTCTGCCCAATTACATTCCCTTCTTTACCCTTTATGCTCATATCAACTGACGCGTCAGAATCATATTCACCATTTTTAGGAAATACAACGCAGAAATTAATAGCATATGATGGGTCATAATCTTTGTCGTACCAAGTCCATAACCAAGTACCGTGATTCGAAATCCTTGCTTGTAACGGTCTATTACCTTCAGTGGTATAAGTTCTGTAATATGATGTATCTCTTTTATTAGGTTTAAATCCACCATTACGTCTAATCAACTCTATTGCAACATCAAAATCTATCATTTTTTTTATTAAAATTACTAATATAAATAGTTTGTTTGAAGAAAAAGTATTACTTTTGCAACACTATGGCAGAATATTATGATTCACTAACTTTTTCAGACTACCCGCCAACGGAATTGTTGGGTAGTAGGATTTACAATGATTCTATTAAAAGATTATCATTTCAATACAGAATTAAGAATAAGGATAAACTCATTGCTTATATTGCTGTATCTCAAGATAATCCTAATATAGACGTTCCAAACGTGGATAATCAACTGAATGGTTGCAGAATTTTAGCTGTACATACAGAACCATATCAAGTGGGACGTTATCAAGTAACAAATGTTCAATTATTAGAAGCACTGCTTGATGAAGCTGAATATTATATTAGAGGATGGGTAAATAATCAAAATGGTCAATTTCAATTCGATTACTTGTGGTTCAATATTGCTGATTTCGATTCACAAGAGATATTAGAAAGAATAGAAAATATGACTCAGAATAATGGTGTAGCATATAAACTTATAGAAAGAAATGAGCAACTAAACCAATGACTGCTCATTTTATAGATTATTTGTGCCAACAGCTATATCATTGCCATTTAACCCATCGAATTCGAGGGGATTAAAAAAGAATATATAAAGAATAGATAAACAGGCAAATGACGAACCTACCATACAACGAAAAGGACATTTCGTCCATATTCAATTACAGCAAGCAGTTGGTGAACAAGTGCCTGCGTGACTTTGCTCCAGATGCAGAAGAACATAAAGGCAAAGGCAGTTTAGGACAACTTGTGGAAGAACTGTTCTTCAAATATGACCTCAATTCCCGCCAAGAAGCTGATTTTGCTTTTGTGAATGCAGAATTGAAGTGCACTCCGCTGAAAGAATCTGCCAAGAAAGAACTGCTGATAAAAGAGAGACTTGTTTGCAGCATGATAAACTATACGGCTGATTGGAATAAAACATTCGAGGAGTCTCATTTCTATCAGAAATGTCTGATAATGCTCATCATGTTTTATCTGCACAATTCAAAGGTTTCAAAACTCGACTTGCAATTCCTTTTCGCTGTATTGTGGAAAATACCAAAGAAAGACCTGTTGATTATCCGTAAGGATTACGACACCATCATTACGAAGATAAGAAACGGACAAGCACATACCTTGTCGGAAGGTGATACGATGTATCTTGGTGCTTGCCGAAAGGGACAAAAGGGTGACTTGTTGATGCCGCAGCATAATAACGAGATGGGCGCACCTCGCCGCGCATGGAGTTTGAAAACAGCCTATATGCGCATCGTGCTTGACGAAGTTAAGAAAAACAATCAAGACGGTGCTTATTGCAATTATGAACTTCCGCAACCATCAATGGAAACGATGTTCTCTGTCAAAGAACTGAAAAACAAATCCGTTGACGAAATTTTGTTGGGGCGTTTCAAGAAATATTGTGGCAAGACTTATCGACAAATATGTAATATGTTAGGTATCGAACCATCCAACTCTAAGTCAAAGTACTTCATCATTTCGAATACGATTGCTGGAAAAGGAAACGTAAGCAATGTGAACAAGTCGGAAGAGTTTGAGAAGTCAGGTTTAACAATGAAAACTATTCGAGTAAAGAAAACAGGTTCAATAAAGGAAGCCATGTCATTTGAGAACATAGACTATCAAGAAGTTTTCGATTGCGAGGAATGGACAGATTCGAGACTATACGAACTTTTCACTAATCGTTTTTTGTTCGTTATATTCCGTGAGACGGATAATGTATTACAATTACCTAGCGGAAAGACAGAACCTGAGTACAAGTTGGAAAAGGTTGCCTTTTGGACTATGCCACAGGAAGACCTACAAGTGGCTCAACAATATTGGAATAACATTCGCCAAAATGTATTGGATAATCATATAGCTCCACAATATTTTTGGAGTGCAAAGGATGACCAGAACTTCCATGTCCGTCCAAAGGCAAGAGTTGCAGACGATACGACAGAGAATCCTAATGGAGGTATGGTCAAGAAGTATTGTTATTGGTTTAATCAGAAATATGTAAAGAATATCATAGAAAATGAGTTATAAGATAAAAGATATGGAAATGGAGGGTAATTGGGTGTTATGCGACCCAATCGCAAGATATTCCAACACGACACATCAGCGAGTAAGAGAACTTGGATTGTTTGATAATATTCGTCCCGAAATAGAGGTAAACGACATAAAAGTAGTAGAGTTGTTTGCTGGAGTCGGTGGCTTTAGAATAGGATTAGAACGTGCTTCGAAGCACTTCAAAACGATTTGGAGCAACCAATGGGAGCCATCGACCAAACGCCAAGATGCAAGCATCATCTATTGCAGACACTTTGGGGCTGAAGGCCATTCCAACGAAGATATAGCAACCGTACCAACAGAAGAAATACCTGACAGCGACTTGCTTTGCGGTGGTTTTCCTTGTCAAGATTATTCCGTTGCTACAACTTTGCAACGCTCTGGTGGTATTGAGGGCAAGAAAGGTGTGCTTTGGTGGCAAATCTATCGTATTTTGAAAGAGAAAGGTGACAAGCGTCCTGACTATCTGATGTTGGAAAACGTTGATCGTCTTCTCAACTCGCCTGCCAAACAGCGTGGTCGAGACTTTGCCATCATTCTTTCTTCTTTGTCAAGCCTCGGTTACATTGTGGAATGGCGCATCATCAACGCTGCTGATTATGGAATGCCACAACGCCGTCGTCGTACCTATATGGTAGCTTATCACAAAGGAACACAACTGGCTGCGCAATTTGAAAAGTTGAGCAATAAGTTTGATTGGATTCTTCAAGAAGGCATTATGCCACAGGCTTTCAATTGCCAAGAGAAAGACGGCAAGACCAACTCATTTGATATCAGTGATGACATTGCAGAGGTCTCGGACAATTTCAATAAAGGTAAGAAAGAAAGCCCATTCAAGAACTCTGGGGTCATGGCTAATGGCAAGGTTTATACTCTTGACACACTTCCTGTGTACAATGGGCCTTACCTTACACTTGGTGATATCCTTGTTGATGAAATGGTTGTACCAGAAGAATTCTTCATTTCCGAGGAAGACTTGCCAAAGTGGGAATATCAGAAAGGTTCGAAGTCATTAAAGCGCATCAACAAGACTACAGGTTTTGAGTACAACTATAGCGAAGGTGCAATGGCATTTCCTGACTATCTCGACTGTGCTTCACGAACTATCATCACTGGCGAAGGTGGTGCTGGTCCTTCACGCTTCAAGCATATCATCAAAACGGAAAGCGGCCGTTATCGCCGTCTTGTACCTGTGGAGTTGGAACGCTTGAATATGTTCCCAGACAACCATACTTTTGGCTCGTCCGACTTGCGTCGTGCGTTCCTTATGGGGAATGCACTTGTGACAGGCATAGTTGAGAACATTGCTTTAATATTAAAAGATAGAATTTAGAAAGTAGTAAAGACATTATGTTACCAGTAAATACAATTATATTAGGAAATGGCTTTGATTTAGACCTTGGCTTGAAAACATCCTATAGAGATTTCTTAAAGAGTAATCAATTTCGTACTCTTTTAGATGAGAACTGCGGTATGGGTATAGATATGAATATCTTTCAATTCATCAAAGATCAAAGTCAACTTGAAACATGGGGAGGTGTAGAGGCATCATTACTTGATTTTGTTCAAAAATTTAAGACTTGTCCAAATCAGAAAATAAAAAATACAATCCGTAGCTCATACGAAAAATTAGAAAAAGGGATTGCCGACTACTTAGCTGATATAAGTTACGAAGCTATCAATGAAAGTTCATGTGCAATATATTTATTGCATCGTTTAAGCAACATGGTTAATGTATATTCTTACAATTATACAGATGTTAATAGAATTCCGACTATCAATAATAGCTCGGTAAAACATTTACATGGAACGCTAAAAGAAAATAATATTATACTGGGAGTTCAAGATGCAAATATAACTAATGGATTAGGTTTCGTAAAAAAATCATATCATAGCAATTACAATTCGATGGAATTTGTAAGAGACATGTTGGCTTCTGAGCGCATTTTGTTTTTTGGTCATTCACTATGTATGTCAGACAAAGAGTATTTTTCATCTTTATTCTGTGCTTCACAAAATAACCATTGTAAACAGATAGACTTTATCATACACGACGAGAACGGCAAAGATTTGATTTTAGATAATATTGAACAACTATCAAAATTAAATATTGCCAAAGTGAGAGAAAACATTAGAATAAATTTTCACTTTACAAAAGAACAATACAAGGGGGAAACAAAAAAAGCCATTGATGACTTTATGGATGATAGTGATAACAAGTATAGTTTCTGTTTACCTGATGGGCGGTACGTGTAATTACATCATTGTTGATGGTATTTACAGCATTTGAGAGCGCAACCTCTTCCGCTCGTGTGGCAGGCTCGTTGTCCTTCTTCCAAAGCGTCAGGAGCAATGTCTTGATGCTTTCTCGCTTCTCGATGTCAAAGACCTTATCCTCGGTGAAAAAGGGATTGAATGAGATGGGACTCTCATCCGTATAGGTATAGTAGATACCGTCCTTTCCGCCTGTCTTTCTGTTGATCATCTCGCAGAGTCCCTGGTAGGAGTTTCCCGTATCGACCAAGACCACATGCGTGCCTTGTTCATAATACTGTCTGACGAGGTGGTTCATGGAGAACGACTTCCCACTTCCCGATGGTCCGAGCACGAACTTGTTGCGGTTGGTTGTCACGCCTTTCCTCATCGGCAGGTCAGAGATGTCTATGTGCAGCGGCTTGCCACTGATGCGGTCTGCCATCTTGATGCTGAAAGGTGAGGGAGAATCCATATAGTTGGTTTCCTCCGTGAAGAGGCATGTTGCCTGCTCAATGAAGGTATGGAAACTCTCCTCTGACGGAAAATCACCCTCGTTGCCGGGTATCGCAGCCCAGAATAATGTCGGACAATCCACCGTATTGTGGCGTAGCACACATTCCATGCTTGCCAACTGACTGCCCACATCATTGCGAAGATGCTTCAACTCTTCCAACTCCTCACCCCATGCCATAACATTGAAATGGGCACGGACAGACTGCAAGCCTTGTGAGTGAGCCTCGTTCAGATACTCCATTCCCATCAAACTGGACAGTTTTCCGTCAAGTCTTCGATGGTTTTCCGTCATTTTCTCGATCTTCTTTCGTCCTTCTTTCGTTCGAAATTCGTTCAATCCTCGTTCGGTTCTCGATCGGTCTTCGATAGACTAACGAATAAGCAACGAGAGACGAACGAGGACCTAACGAGAACCCAACGAGAACCGAACGAGAACCGAACGGGAACAGGTCGGGTGGCAGTCGAAAAGCCATGGGTCTTCTGTTGTAACCAGTTTGAGGTGTTTCGAGTTGCATTTGTAAACATAATTAAGATTTTTAATTCGTAAGACTTGTGGTTTATTGCAAAGGCATCTTCCTTGTTTTGAAAATCAGCCTTAGGTTCGCGTGCAAAGATACAATATCACACCCCCCGTTGTCAAGCCTTTAGTCAGGGTTTTAATCTTATTTAACTAATAATTCAGATTTTTTAATATTACAAGGACAAAATTCCATCAAAAACCACACCTTTTAGATGAGAAACAACTGTTTATCAAGGTGCCATGTATTCCGTGAATCATAAAAAATCCGAGTAATTGGTCTGATCACAACATGAGATGTAAAACAGGTACTAAATGCTGTGTTTTTAGCGCATGACGTTATCGCGACAGGCGATTGGCGTTATCTACAATAGAGAGCAATATCACCTGTTTTCAATAGATGCCCATGACCTATCCTCCTGGGCATGGTGGATTAGCAAATCTCAGCATAAATATCTGTCGTTTGTAAAATCTTTATGCCCTACCCGTCTCTTAGTTTTCTAATCTTTTTTCCGAATAACATATTCTATGTTTTTTCTTCTTCAGCAAATTACCGGCAAATTTAAACCATACAGATTAAAGAAAATCGAGTTATTCTTTTGTACTTCTCTCGGTTTGCACTATCTTTGGCGCACAGCACCGAAAATAGGCTACACCTCGGAAATACAAAAGAAAATCGGAATTTTCTTTTGTACTTCTCTCGGTTTGCATTATCTTTGTACCCAGAAACAAAAACGCAAGAAATATGAAGAACGTAACAGAAACTATTAAGTATATCGGCTGCGACGATGCTGATGTACGACTATTTGAATCACAGTATAAAGTGCCGGAAGGCATGAGCTACAACTCGTTTGTAATCCTCGATGAGAAAATTGCCATTATGGATACCAGCGACAAGCGCACTATGGAACAATGGAAAGCCAACCTCGCTGAAGCACTCAACGGACGTAAGCCCGACTATCTCGTGGTGCACCACTTAGAGCCAGACCACGCCAGTGGACTCGGTGAAGTGCTGGCACTCTATCCCGATATTAAAATAGTATGTTCGGCACGTGCACTGACCATGATTCCACAATACTTCCCCGATGCAGACCTTGCCGATAAGGCTATTGCCGTGAAGGAAGGCGACACCCTCTCGCTGGGCGAACACACCTTGACATTCATCATGGCACCTATGGTACACTGGCCCGAAGTGATGGTGAGCTACGACAGTAAGGACAAAGTACTCTTCTCTGCCGATGCTTTCGGTAAGTTTGGCGTGATGGATGCCGATCCCGATGACTGGGCTTGCGAGGCAAGACGCTACTATTTTAATATCTGCGGAAAATATGGCAACCCCGTGACAACACTGTTGCAGAAGGCTGCAAAACTCGATATCCAACAGATTCTGCCTCTCCACGGTCCACTGCTGAAAGGTGAACAAATGGCTGAAGCCGTGCGTCTCTACAATATCTGGGGAAGCTACGGCGTGGAAGCAGAGGGTGTGTTTATCGCCCACGCTTCTATCCATGGATGCACCAAGGCTGCTGCAGAGATGCTGGCTGAGATACTCAAAAAGAAAGGCTGTAAGAAGGTGGCCATCTCTGACCTGTGTCGCGAAGATCAAGCAGAAGCCATAGAAGATGCATTCAAATATGGCAAAGTGGTGCTGGCTGCATCAAGCTACGACGCTGGACTGTTTCCACCGATGTACGACTTCCTGCACCATCTGACCATCAAGACATGGCAGAAGCGCGAAGTGGCACTCATAGAAAACGGAAGTTGGGCCCCAACAGCTGCCCGTGTGATGAAGCAGATGCTGGAGCCCATGAAGGATATTACCATAAAAGGAGACACCGTGACACTGCGTGGCGTGGTGAAGCCTACAGATATACCGGCTCTTGAAGCTTTGGCTGACGCCATTTTGGCGTAACAGCCTATAGGCATCAGGCTTTTGCCAATGCCTGACGGAACTGGTTCATCAACCACTCTTTCTGCTCGGCAATCGTCATCTGCGAATTGTCGAGCAGAATTGCATCTGATGCCTGACGTAAGGGAGACACCTCACGATGGGAGTCGATATAGTCGCGTTCTTCTACATTGCGCAAAATGTCGGCGTAATCAGCCTCCATACCCTTGCCTTTCAACTCATCATAACGGCGGCGGGCACGCACTTCGGCAGAGGCAGTGACGAAAATCTTCAGTTCAGCATCAGGAAACACTACGGTACCGATGTCGCGACCATCCATCACAACTCCTTTATCCTTGCCCATCTGCTGTTGTTGCGCTACCATGGCGGTGCGCACAAATGGTAAGGCTGCAATGGGACTGACGCGACTCGACACCTCCATGGTGCGGATGTCGTGCTCTACCAACTCGCCGTTGAGATAGGTGTCGGGGCGACCTGTCTCGGCATTGAAACGGAAGGAGATGTTGACATCGCCCCGGTCGATATGCTCGCGAAGGGCTTCTTCATCAATGCCTTTCTCGGTAAAGAGTCCGTTGCGCAGCGCATAGAGCGTCACACTGCGATACATAGCTCCCGTGTCAACATAGACGTATCCCACTTCGCGTGCCAAGTCCTTGGCCATGGTACTCTTACCACACGACGAATGACCGTCGATGGCTATCGTTATCTTCTTCATATCGTTTGTTTTTTTCGTTTGTAATTACAATCTTGATTCAAGTTTCGCAACTGAGGGAATTGATTGAAGTTAAAGAACGTTTTCGTTAAGCCAAATGAGCAGAATAAAGCTCGCTTTAATTCTGTCATGGCGAGAAAAGGTGCCATAAAATGGAAGTTATCACTCCCTACGGTCGTTCGGGAAGTTAAGAGACAATAGCCTTTTGCCGTAAGACGTAGGACATTTGTCCCTTAACTTCTCTCTAACTTCCCTAACTTCCCTTAACTTCCCCACATGCGATAGTTCAGTAATCTTGATAATTTGTTGTTAAAAACTATAGGACGCTCCCAACAGCAGCGACGAGGCTGACACATGGTAGCGAGCATACGCCACATGAAACTTGAAGCGCTCCAACTGCAGACCGGCACCACACGACAAGCCGGCGCCATGGCTGCTCTCACCATCGCCATCACTGAGACGCATCTCGCTGGGGCGACGGAAATGGTAGCCGGCAGCTACATAGACATGGTCGCCCAAGAAGACATCGGCACCGATGGTGAGGTGTTTCAGAAGCGACACATCCCAACTGTTGAGTCGCGACAACGTTGCAGAGAAGCGCAACGGAGCAGCAGAAAGGCGCTTGGAGATGCCTACTGCCACATCCAAGGGCAGATCTTCATGGGTGTCGGCATAGGTTTGGACCTGTCCACCCAGATTGCGTGCAGAGGCTGACAGGGAGATACCGTGATCTTCGTCGTAATAGTTGAGTCCTAAATCGGCAGCAATAGCCTGCGAATGGTAGCCTGCAAGATCGGAAGTGATATAGCGAAGGGTTACTCCACCACTCCACCTATCGCCCAAGAGATAAGCCAACGAGGCAGAGAGTGCTATGTCCTTGGCTGACAAATCGCCGAGGTCGGTGCCCGATGCATCCATCTGTCGCATGTCGCCATAGTCCATATACTGTGCACTCACAGCCCATGTGGCTCGTTCGCCCCAAGCCTTGACAAACGCTGCCGACGCCGTTTTCACTCCTTCCATATAGGTCATATAGTTGAGATTGAGCGTGCGGTCGGAAACATTGCTGATCAGGGCGGGATTATGAAACACCAGCGATGCGTCGTCGTCGCTAATACTGATATTGTCGCCACCCAATGCCGCAGCATGCACACTGACAGGCAAGCGGAGGAACGTATATACCTCCTGGCTTTCCTGTGCAACGGTGGCTGATGCCGTGCAGAGGCTGATGAGGGTCAGTATGACTTGCTTCATCGCTGATAATGTTTCCTGTGATTCTATTACGCAAGAATTAGAATGTCCACTTCACTGCCAATGTTGGATTGACAAAGAAGTTCTTGCCATTGTAGGTGTTGTAAACGAAGTTATGGCTGATCTCTACCTCGGAACCTACGCTGAGATTAACGTCTTTCATGCCAGGCAGGGTGTTGAGGTTGTACCAGAACTGCGGTTCGGTGAGCATCACCAGTTGTCCGTGACCGTTAGCTTTCTCTCCACGCCAGAAATCAATGAAGCCGGAGAAGGTGCAAGCCTTGTTGGCAAAAGTGATGCCCCATACACCGGTCAGCTGCATGCTATGGTAAGCGTGAGTATAGTCGTAGCTCTTGAAGTAGCGTTTGTAGAGCACTTGTACGGAATAGGTCTTGGAGAAATCGGAAGAATGTCCGTTCCAGGCGGGACCCAACAGGGCTGCATGCTGGAAACTACCCGAACGGTTGAGACCGCCGTCATACTCTATATGGGCTGCAAGGGGTGATCCCTTGCCAAGATTGAACTCGCGCGAAATCTCGGTATAAGCGGCCTCCATGAACTTGCGGCTGAGGTCGAAATCCACAAAATAATACCATGAACCGAAGCGGTCGGCTTTGAACTGTTCAAGGGTGAGAGTCACCTTTTGACGGCCTGCTTCCTCGTCGGAATAGATATTACGGCCAAAATCGTAGTGCAGTTGTACGTTCTGTGCCTGTGCGGCAAGGGCAAAAATAGCCACAAGGCTACTGAGAATAACTTTTTTCATTGTTTGTTATTTTTGGGTTAATAATTGTATCATCTGTCGGGCTGCCACATCGGGAGCCTTGCTGTCACCAAGTATTTGCTGTACCTGCCGGTAACCTTCGAGCATCACCTGACGTTGAGCGCCACCAGGCAGGATGGCTTCGAGTTGCATTCGGATATTGTCAACGCTGAAAGTGTCTGCCACCAATTCGGTAACGACTTCGCGGTCGGCTATCAGATTGACCAGCGACACATAGCGTACCTTCAGCAGATGGCGACGTAGATAGCCAATGAGCCAAGGCAATGGAGTTTCATAACATACCACTTGCGGCACATTGAACATGGCGGTTTCAAGTGTGGCAGTACCACTGGTGACAAGGGCTGCCGTGGCTGTGGATAACAAATCGTAGGTCTGATTGCGCACCATACGGACTGCCGTGCCACGCAGAAAGCGGTCGTAACAAGAGGGTTCGATGCCCGGTGCTCCTGCCAACACGATATCGTAACGGTCTGACAGATGGCGCGTGGCGGCTATCATGGCAGGCAGATTGTCTTTGATTTCCTGGCGGCGCGATCCTGCCAACAAGGCAATGACCGGACGCAAGGGCTGTTCGGCATGATGGGTGCTCTGGTATTCGCGCACCTCCTGTGCGGTGGGATTGCCCACATAATGGATGGGGTAATGGTGCTTGCCTTCAAAAAATGCCACCTCGAAGGGAAGTATCGAGAAGAGTTCGGCTACATCGCGCTTGATATTCTTGATGCGATATTCCTTCCATGCCCATATCTTCGGGGCAATATAGTAAAAGACGGGTATATCAGTATGGCGTTTGAGCCATGCTGCTATGTCGAGATTGAAACCGGGATAATCGACAAGGATTACCACATCGGGGTGCCACGCTACGATATCGGCTTTGCAACGGCGCATGTTCTTGAGGATGGTGGGCAGATGGAGTAATACGGGAATGAAACCCATATAAGCCAACTCACGATAGTGTTTGACCAGCGTGCCACCAGCCTGCTGCATCTGTTCGCCACCGAAAAAGCGAAACTCTGCCCGTTCGTCAAAGGTCTTGAGCGAACGCATCAGACGTGAGGCATGAAGATCACCGCTCGCCTCGCCAGCTATCAAATAGTATCTCATTCGGTCCAATTGCTCATGCGGTCCAACATATCGTATGCCGTCTTCTGCTTGAAAAAAAGAAAAATAGCTACATAGCCATGGTCTAATGCCCATTCGTCGGTATCGTCCGATTCGGGCTCAAGATTGGCATAATGGCCTACCATCCACCAATAGTCGTAGTTGCGGGGATGATGACACTTCTCTACTTCATTATACCAGATGCCTTTGGTCATGCGACAAACCTTAACACCACGAAACGAAGGCAACTTCGGAAAATTGACATTGAGACAAACTCCTTCGGGCAAACCTTCGGTCAATACACGTGCTACCATGCGGCGAACATAAGGGCGAAGAGGCTCGAAATCGGCATCATCACGATGGTCGCAAAGGGAAAAAGCTACGGAGGGGATGGACTTCATACAGCCTTCACGCACCACGCCCATCGTGCCGCTATAGTGGGAATTGACCGAAGCATTGTCGCCATGATTGATGCCGCCAAGCACCAAAGCAGGCCGACGATCGGGACAAAGTTCTGCCATTGCCAACTTCACACAATCCACAGGAGTGCCGTTGCACGACCAAATCTCTACTCCTTCCTCCTGATGCTGCTGATGTAACGTCAGCGGTAACGTGGCAGAGAAAGCACACGAATAACCGCTACGGGCTGAATCGGGCGCACAGACCAGCACGTCGGCAAGGTCGCGAACCATCGCCACAAGACTGTTGATGCCCTTGGCTGCATAGCCGTCATCATTGGAAATAAGTATCAGTGGTTTTCTTTTATCCATGCTCTGTTATATGATTTTGTTTGCAAAAGTACTAAAAAAGGTTGATATTTGACCGATTCTCAGAGAAAATTCGTAACTTTGCAACCTATATAACTTATTTAGAGATTGGATATGGGAAAGATTATCGCACTGGCAAACCAGAAAGGCGGAGTTGGAAAGACTACTACCACCATCAATCTGGCAGCATCACTCGCTACACTGGAGAAGTCGGTTCTCGTGGTCGATGCAGACCCGCAGGCCAATGCTTCCAGCGGACTGGGCGTTGACATCAAAGAAGTGGAATGCTCACTCTATGAGTGTATCATCGACAAAGCCGACGTGCGCGATGCCATCTATACTACCGACATCGACGGACTCGACATCATACCAAGCCACATCGACTTGGTGGGAGCTGAAATAGAAATGCTCAACCTCGACAATCGTGAGCGAGTGCTCAAAGACTTGCTGGCTACCATCCGCAACGACTATGACTATATACTCATAGACTGTTCACCATCGCTCGGACTGATTACCGTCAACGCACTTACGGCTGCTGACTCGGTCATCATACCCGTGCAGTGTGAATACTTCGCACTGGAAGGTATCAGCAAACTGCTGAACACCATACGCATCATCAAGAGCAAACTCAATCCGCAACTGGAGATTGAAGGATTCCTACTGACGATGTACGACTCACGTCTGAGACTGGCAAACCAAATCTACGACGAAGTAAAACGCCACTTCCAAGAGCTGGTATTCAAGACCGTCATACAGCGTAACGTCAAACTGTCGGAGAGTCCAAGCCACGGACTGCCCGTCATACTCTATGATGCCGACTCTACAGGATCCAAAAACCATCTGGCTCTCGCCAAGGAAATCATCAACAAAAACAGTAATCAGACCAAACGATAATGACCGTAAGAAAGAAATACGACCGCAGCGTACTGGGAAGAGGACTCGATGACATGGGTGCAGGAAGAGGACTCGATGCACTCATCGACACGGGCAACGTACACACACAGGGTTCGTCAAACCTCAACGAGATTGACATCACTGAGATTGAACCCAACCCCAACCAGCCACGACGCGAGTTTGATCAGGAAGCACTACAAGAATTGGCCAGCAGCATCAGAGAGTTGGGCATCATACAGCCTATCACTCTCCACAAAACAACTGGCGACAAATATCAAATCATTGCAGGAGAACGACGCTGGAGAGCATCACAACTGGCTGGACTCACTAAAATTCCTGCCTATATCGTCACAGTAGAAGATGAGAACGTCATGGAAATGGCACTCGTCGAAAACATACAGCGCGAAGATCTCAATGCAATTGAAATTGCACTGGCATACCAACACTTGGCAGAAAAGGGAGGTATGACACAGGCACGCATCTCAGAGCGAGTGGGCAAAAGCCGTACCGATGTCACCAACCATATGAGACTGCTCAAACTGCCTGCACAAGTGCAAATGGCACTCAAAGAGCATGAGATTGACATGGGACATGCAAGGGCGCTACTTGCCATTGACAGCCCATCTATACAAATCAGACTCTTCAAGGAGATCCAGAAAGAAGGATACTCCGTCAGAAAAGTTGAAGAACTGGTGCAAGCGCTCAAGAACGGCGATGATATCAAAACCAGCAAAGGAAAAATTGCAGCAAAAAACAAATTGCCGGAAGAGTTCTCTTTGCTGCGCGACAGACTCTCACAATTCTTCCAAACTAAAGTGCAGATGACTTGTTCACCAAAAGGAAAAGGAAAAATCAGTATTGCCTTCGACAACGAAGAACAGCTGGAACGCATCATGAATGCACTCGACAACAGCAATCAGTAATAAACAAAGATATGTCGTGTGCAACCTGTAATGGGTTGCACACGCAATATGTCTAACAACGCTATCTATCAGTTGAAACACTATAATAACATATCAACGCTGAAATTCGCAATATGCTCGCTACTGCTGGCAATATGCACCTCGGCCTATGCACAACAGCATAAGACCTTCAAAGAGGATACTGCACCAGTGGACAGCATTGACCTGATGATGGCACGCATCGACTCGCTGGTCACTGCAGACTCTATCATCAACATGACTGCCAATAAAGACGAGCGATCAATACTACAGGTGGATTCCACCAAGCGCATCAAAGCGAAACGCGACTGGTCAACATGGAAACCTGATCCACAACGCGCACTTTGGCTGGCTTTGGTACTGCCGGGAGCAGGACAGATATACAATCGAAAATACTGGAAACTACCAATCGTATATGGAGGATTCATGGGATGTATCTATGCCATGACATGGAACAACATGATGTACAAGGATTACTCACAAGCCTACCTCGACATCATGGACGATGATCCAAATACCAACAGCTACAACAAATTCCTGCACCTCGGCATGCAGATAAACAGCAGCAACGAAGAAAGGTATAAACAGATATTCAAAAGTCGTAAAGACAAATACCGCCGGTGGCGCGACATGAGCTTCTTTGTAATGGTAGGTGTCTATGCCCTATCGGTCATCGATGCCTATGTTGATGCCGAACTATCGGTGTTCGATATATCAAAAGACCTCAGTCTGAAAGTAAAGCCTACAGTCATTCCCAACCATAACGGGGGGAATCCGCTGACGGCACAGTCGCTGGGTGTGAATTGCAGCCTCAACTTCTAATCACACACCACACTCACTAAAAAGAAAGCAACAAGAAAAGGAATGAACAAAAGACTTATTAGCATATTCACCCTGCTGACCGCCTTAATCATGGGCGTACAAGCACAGGTGGTGACTACAAACGAAGAAGATACCGACGAAGAGGATGAACTCATCGTTATTGACGAAGAGGGTAAAGAGGAAGTTATCGAATTTCCTGAAGCAATGACCTATGACCTCGACAGTCTGCTCAACGAGTATATGGCGAAAACATATCTCACACCCGAAGACTGTAATACAACAAATGAAAATCCTTCATATCCCACAGAGGTGTTTGTCGAACGCCTCTACAGACTGCCTACCGTCATGGAAATGGCACATAATGAGGTAGTGCAACAGTTTATCGACAGATACTGCACCAGACTCAGACGCACTATAGGCTATGCACTTGGAGCATCCAACTTCTATATGCCTATCTTTGAAGAGGCGCTCGATCTCTACCAGATACCACTCGAACTACGCAATCTGCCTATCATAGAATCGGCACTCAATCCCAAAGCCGTATCAAGAGTGGGGGCAACAGGACTCTGGCAGTTTATGCTCACCACAGGAAAAACATACGGCCTGCAGGTCAACTCACTCGTTGACGAACGTCGCGACCCCATCAAGGCTTCGTTTGCTGCTGCACACTATCTGAGCGATCTCTATAAGGTGTTTGGCGACTGGAACCTCGTCATCGCTGCTTACAACTGTGGACCGGCTAACGTCAACAAGGCAATACAAAGGTCTGGAGGATCAAAAGACTATTGGCAGATTTATCCCTATCTGCCAAAAGAAACAAGAGGTTACGTGCCGGCTTTCATAGCTGCCAACTACATGATGACCTACTACTCGAAGCATAACATCTGTCCGATGCACAGCACATTGCCTGCACAAACAGATACAGTGATGGTGGCGCGAAACATCCATCTGCAACAGATTGCTGGGGTGTTGGGAATAGACATCGAACAGCTTCGAGCACTCAACCCGATGTATCGACGCGACGTGGTACCCGGTGCCACACAGCCATACGCCATCAGACTGCCACTGGCTGACGTCAACCGATTCATCGAAATGGAAGACTCTATCAGCAACTATAGGGCAAGCGAACTGCTGACTAACCGCATGCAGGTGGAGGTTAACGATGATGTGCCTACCTACTATCATAAGAGCAAACGCTATGTGAAGAGCCGAAAGTGGCGCGTCACAAGACGCTCCCATATGCATCGCGGATCAAAATCAAAAGCACGACGTGGCAAGGCAAGGCACAGCAAGAAACGCAGCAAGGCACGCAGCAGAAGACGCAGATAAGACACTGCACCAATAACGATTCTTCCCTATATATATAAATAAGGTATAGTATTCACCTATAATTGGCAAACGACAATGGACGAGGACATCAAAAACAAGGAAACAGCCGACAATGAATTGATTAACGGAGCCTTCCAACACTTGTTGAATACGTATTTGGCATCACGTCACCGCAAGAAAGTGGACATCATCACGAAGGCTTTCAACTTTGCAAGACAAGCACATAAAGGTGTCCGCCGACTGTCGGGGGAACCCTATATCATGCACCCTATCGCCGTAGCACAAATCGCATGCGAAGAAGTGGGACTCGGTTCTACAAGTATATGTGCTGCATTGCTGCATGATGTGGTGGAAGATACAGACTACACCACCGAAGATATAGAAAACATCTTCGGCTCGAAGATTGCACAAATTGTTGATGGACTGACAAAAATCAGTGGAGGTATATTCGGTGAACAGGCTTCGGCACAAGCTGAAAACTTCAAGAAACTCTTGCTCACTATGAGCAATGACATCCGGGTCATACTCATCAAAATATGCGACCGACTGCACAATATGCGCACACTGCAGTCGCAACCTGCCAACAAACAATACAAGATTGCAGGAGAAACACTGTATATCTACGCACCATTGGCGAACCGTTTGGGACTGAACAAAATCAAATCGGAACTGGAAAATCTGAGTTTCCAGTATGAACATCCCGACGAATACAATAGCATCAAGGCTAAACTCGCATCTACAGAAGCATCACGCCGAGAACTCTTCGACCAGTTTACAGCTCCTATCGAAGAGGCACTCAAGAAGATGGGTATCAAGTATGAAATCAAAGAACGCGTCAAAACACCATATTCCATCTGGAATAAGATGCAGAATAAACATGTGACCTTCGACGAAATCTACGACATACTGGCAGTGCGCATCATCTTCACACCTGAGAAACGTGAGGAGGAGGTCAACGAATGTTTCAACATCTATGTTGCTATCTCTAAGATATACAAGTCGCACCCAGACCGATTGCGCGACTGGCTCAACCACCCAAAGGCCAACGGATACCAAGCACTCCATGTCACCCTGATGTCAAAACAAGGACGATGGATTGAGGTGCAGATTCGCTCCGACCGTATGGACGAAATTGCAGAACAGGGATTTGCCGCACACTGGAAATACAAAGAGGGCGAAGAGAACGAATACACTGAAGATGAGAGCGAACTCAATGAATGGTTGCGTACCATCAAGGAAATTCTTGACGACCCGCAACCCGATGCTATGGATTTCCTCGATGCTATCAAACTCAATCTCTTCGCATCGGAAATCTTTGTGTTTACACCGAAAGGCGAAATCAAAACGATGCCTGCAGGATGTACAGCACTCGACTTTGCATTCAGCATACACACCTTCTTGGGCTCTCACTGCATTGGCGCAAAGGTAAATCATAAACTGGTACCGCTGAGCCATAAACTCAACAGTGGTGACCAAGTGGAGATTCTGACATCGAAATCACAACACGTACAACCTTCGTGGATCAACTTTGTATCTACCGCCAAGGCAAGAGCTAAGATACAAGCCATACTCAGACGTGACGGCAGAGAGATGCAGAAACAAGGCGAAGAAATACTCAATGCCTTCCTGACCAAGAACGAGATAGAGAATACCGCTGCTACCATTGATAAACTCGCTGCGTTCCATGAAGTGAAAAACCGCGAGGAACTGCTTCAAGCACTGGGAGAGAAGACTATTCTGCTGGGAGAAAAAGACCTCGACGAACTGCACGGCAAGAACAATCCAAGCACTATAAAAGGTTGGCGACGACTCGTACCGTTCCTCGGACGTAGCAAGCAACAGAAGAAAGAGGATACCACACAACAGGAATTCTTTGTGGTTCCAGAAAACTTCAACCGCAAGAAACCAATCTATATCACCGACGACAATATCGGACAATATAAGTTCCGACATTGCTGCCACCCCATTCCTGGTGACGATATCCTGGGATTCATCGACAACAAGCACCGTATCGAAATACATAAGCGTGCCTGTCCTGTGGCTGCTAAGCTCAAGACCAGCTATGGCAACCGCATACTCGATGCCAAATGGGATATGCACAAGAAACTGTTCTTCGACGCATGCATCCGCATACAAGGTATCGACCGTGTCGGTATCGTTATGGATATCACAAGCATCATATCCTCACAACTCAATGTCAATATCCATAAATTCTCTATTACCAGCGAGGAAGGTCTCTTCGACGGATCTATCGAACTGCGCGTCCACGACAGAGAAGATGCCAAGATTATCATGGATAAACTCAAGAAGATTGAGGACGTCAAAGACGTGTCACAGATTATGTGATCGTCGGTATGGACTATAACTGAACATCAAACTGCTATACAACATGAAAAAACTAATCTGCATGATTTATGCCTTATGTGCCGTAGTCGGTATGGAGGCCAAAGAGAATTTTGACAACCCAGACACCATCGTAGTGGCACGTGATGGTACAGGACGCTTCCGCAATGTGGCAGAAGCTATCGAGGTGTGCCGCGCCTTTATGGACTATCACAAAGTGATTTATGTCAAAAAGGGCATCTATAAAGAGAAGCTCACCGTTCCACAGTGGCTCACCAATATAGAAATATGTGGAGAAGACCGAGACAATACCATCATCACATGGGATGACCATGCCAACATATATCTACCAGAAATCGGTAAAGGCATGGGAACTTTCCGTACCTATACCTTGCGCATAGGAGGTAGTCATATCACTTTGAAGAACATTACCATCGAGAACAATTCTGCACGACTCGGACAGGCTGTAGCCCTACATACAGAAGGTGACTGCCTGCTTTTTGTCAACTGCCGATTCTTGGGACATCAAGACACCATCTATACAGGTAATGCCAGCACACGCCTCTATTTTTCCGGATGCTATATAGAAGGTACTACCGACTTTATCTTCGGTCCTTCAACAGCATGGTTTGAAAACTGCGACATCTACTGCAAAGCTAATTCATATATCACAGCGGCTTCAACGCCAAAAGAAGTGACCTACGGTTACATCTTCAACAACTGTCGCATCACTACAGCACCCGATGTAACAAAAGTATATCTCGGACGTCCTTGGAGAGACTATGGCTATACACTCTTCATGAACTGCCAGTTACCTCAACAGATACGTCCAGAGGGTTGGCATCATTGGCGCGAAGAGGCTAAACAGACCGCACGTTACATGGAATACAACAACCAAGGTGAAGGTGCTGCCACCGGCAAGCGTGCCACATGGAGCAAACAACTCACCAAGAAGGAAGCACAGAAAATCACAGTGGCTAATGTCTTTGCTCGCAACGACAACTGGACACCCCTACCCTAAAGCTAACGGAGGGATAGTGTGACAGAGTCCGAGCTTTTCCGTCATAATCATTACTATCAATATCAATTACTTATCAAAAAAACTATGACTATGCACAACGTGTTTTCAGCGGCTTGCCGCTTGTTCATGGCCTTGTTCTTAATGGCCATGCCTCTGTCATCACGTGCTGAAACACCGTTATGGTTGCGTTTCTGCGCCCTGTCACCAGACGGACAGACCATCGCCTTTTCCTATAAAGGCGACATTTTTACAGTGGGAATTAATGGTGGCAATGCCCGTCAGCTAACGACCAACAGTGCCTATGATGCTTATCCGGTATGGAGTCCTGACGGAACAAACATTGCCTTTGCCTCTGCACGCGAAGGTAGTCTCGATGTCTATATCATGCCGGCTACCGGCGGAACGCCTACCCGACTCACCACACATAGTGGCAATGAGATTCCATTGGTATTTAGCGATGCACAACACGTACTCTTTAGTGCCAATATGATGCCTGCCGTTTTGTCGAGCCAACTCGCCAGCAGCATCTTCCCTCAGGTTTATGAGGTCAGTACTACTGGCGGACGTCCACGACTCTACTCCACCATCACCATGGAACAGCCAAGCATCAATGCCAATGGCGATGTGCTCTATCATGACGTGAAAGGATATGAAGACCCATTCCGCAAACACCATGTGTCGGCTATTACTCGCGACATCTGGTTGCTCAGCAAAGGACAATACACCAAGCTGACTTCCTTCCGTGGCGAAGACCGCAATCCGGTATGGGCTCCCGATGGTCGTTCATTCTATTATCTGAGTGAGAAAGACGGCACTTTCAACGTATGGAAGCGCAATACCGATGGCAGTGGCGAACAGCAACTGACCCATCATACCAAGAACCCCGTACGATTCCTTACTGCTGACAAGAAGGGCACTTTGTGCTATGCTTATGACGGCGAAATCTATGTCATGCAGAACGGACAGGAACGTAAGGTCAATATCAATATCACAACCGACAACAACGACCGTAGCGTAGTGCGCAGAATACTACATTCTGGTGCAACAGAGATTTGTCTTTCTCCCAACAACAAGGAGATTGCCTTCATTCTCCATGGCGATGTCTATGTAACAGCCATCGACTACAGCACTACTCGTCAGATTACAGATACTCCAGAACAGGAGCGCGACCTCTCGTTCTCACCTGATGGACGCAGCATTGCTTATTCTTCTGAGCGCAATGGAGTATGGCAGATCTACCGCACTACACTGACAGAGAAATCAGAGTCACAGTTTGCCTATAGCAGCAATCTGACAGAAGAACGTCTCACCGACGGACAACATATTTCACAACAGCCAAAGTACAGTCCCGATGGTAAACAACTGGCATTCTTCGAAGACCGTGGCGACCTGCGTGTACTCGACATCGCCAGTCGTTCGGTACGCACCGTGCTCGATGGAAAATATCAGTGCAGCTATACCGATGGCGACCTATGGTTTGAATGGAGTCCCGATAGCCGTTGGTTGTTGGCAAGCTATATTGGCAACGGTGGATGGCATAGTCCCGATGTAGCACTGGTTGATGCTTCAGGTCAGAAACCCGTATTCAACCTGACCAACAGCGGTTATAGCGACGACAATGCTCGGTGGGCATTGGGTGGTAAAGCTATCATCTACCAGAGCGACCGTGCCGGTTATAGAAGTCATGGCAGTTGGGGAGCTGAAAGCGATGAATACATCATGTTCCTCGACCAAGAAGCCTACGAGCGCTTCCTAATGAGCAA
Organism: Prevotella sp. P4-98; assembly: GCF_002251405.1. NCBI lineage: Bacteria > Pseudomonadati > Bacteroidota > Bacteroidia > Bacteroidales > Prevotellaceae > Prevotella > Prevotella sp. P4-98. Next base: position 62,914 of record NZ_NPJC01000051.1, read on the forward strand.
AGAGGAGAAGGAAATCTACGATAAGAAGCAGGCAGAAGCTCGCAAGGCAAACAACAGCCAGAGCAAATCTGCAAAAGCAAACAGCAAAAACAACAAGAATAGCAAAACCGACAAGGGCACTCAAAAGCCTGCCGTCAAACCATTGGTATTCGACCTTGACAACTGTCAGGACCGTATCATCCGTCTCACCGTCAACTCAAGTCATCTGGGCGACGCCATACTCAGTCCTAAGGGTGACACGCTCTATTATCAGTCACGCTTCGAAGACGGTTACGACCTCTGGTGTCATAACCTCCTTGAAGAAAAGACCGAACTGGTGATGAAGAATGTGGGCTATGGCAATATGCAGGCTGACGCTTCATTCAAGCACATCTATCTGTTGTCAAGAGGCATCAAGAAACTCGACCTTGCGAAAAACAAGAAAGAGACTGTCGAGTTTGATGCAGCATCCAACTATCGTGGCTATGAAGAACGCCAATATCTGTTCGACCACACTTGGAGACAAGTCAAAGAGAAATTCTACGATCCCGAACTGCATGGTGTTGACTGGGAAGGCTATCGTGACATCTATGCACGTTTTCTCCCACATATCAACAACAACTACGACTTCCGTGATATGTTGAGCGAGATGCTCGGTGAACTCAATGGTTCACATACTGGTGCACGTTACCGCACTGCTGGTGCCACATTGAAGACTGCAAGTCTCGGAGTGTTCATCGACCAGCAATATGACGGCGACGGACTGCGCATCGAAGAAGTCATCAAACGCAGCCCATTAGCACTTCATGGTTCTGAAGTAAAGGCAGGATGCATCATCGAGAGCATCGATGGTCATGAAATCAAAGCAGGTGCCGACTACTTCTGGATGCTCGATGGCAAAGCAGGAAAGTCTGTCCGCCTCAGCATCTACAATCCCCGTAACGGACAGCGTAAGACCATCAATGTGAAAGCGATTAGCCAAGGCCAACTCCAGACTCTACTCTACAAACGTTGGGTAGAACACAACGAACACTTGGTAGATAGCATTTCCGGTGGACAGGTTGCTTACGTGCATGTAGAATCTATGGACAGCGAAAACTTCCGTAAGGTATATAGCAAATTGCTCAACGACAAGAACCGCAACCGCAAGGCTGTAGTTGTTGACGAGCGCCACAATGGTGGAGGTTGGCTTCACGACGACCTCTGCACCTTGCTCAGCGGAAAACTCTATCACAACTTCGTACCACGTGGCAAATATGTGGGACGTGACCCACTCAACAAATGGGTAGCTCCCTCTTGCATCTTGATGGATGAAGACTGCTATAGTAACGGTTCGGGATTCCCTTGGGTATATCGCGAACTGGGCATTGGCAAACTCATCGGTACACCTGTGGCAGGTACAGCTACCAGTGTATGGTGGGAAACCCAGATGGACCCCACCCTCGTTTTCGGTATTCCGCAGATTGGCAAGAAGGATATGCGTGGCAACTATATGGAAAACCAAGAACTCTTGCCCGACATCGAGGTTTACAACACCCCCGAAGATTTCATCAACGGTCGCGACCCACAGTTGGAAACTGCTGTTCGTGAGATGATGCGTCAAGCAGGATTGTAGGATTCCATCCACAAATACCTATAAATATATTACGCCCCTACTCCTCTATGGATTGGGGCGTTTTTCAATTTCAACCGGTCATAATCATATTGAGTTCACCCCATTCGACCATTAGGGCTCAATCTATAGATTTACTGAACTTTCGCATGTGGGGAAGTTAAGGGAAGTTAGGGAAGTTAGAGAGAAGTTAAGGGACAAATGTCCTACGTCTTACGGCAAAAGGCTATTGTCTCTTAACTTCCCGAACGACCGTAGGGAGTGATAACTTCTTTAACTTCAATCAATTCCCTCAGTTGCGAAACTTGAATAGATTTGTATTCAAACAAAAAGAATTGTTCATGAGGATTTATATTCAAACAAAAGGACCATCTCAAACAAGATAGTCCATTTGTTTTTTCAGTGCTTGCAATTCCGTTCGGATATCAATCAACCTGCTTAATACATCAGTTTTGTTGGCAGTACCTCGTTTGTTGGAATTGAGAATTTTCTTGGCTGCAGCAATCTTAAAACCGCGCACCTTCACCAGATTATGTATTGTGCGCAACAGATCGATGTCACTTTGCTGATACTGTCGTATCTTTGCCGGTCCCGAAGTTTTTGGTTTGAGCGTAGGAAATTCAGTTTCCCAGTAGCGCAATGTGCTTTCGTTAACGTCAAACATAGCCGCCACTTCGCGGATAGAATAATACATCTTCAGATTCTTGTTCAAGTTGAGTGCCATAATCGTATCGGTTTATTTCTTTGCAAAGATACGATTAAGTGAGCGAAAAACCAAATTTATTTGAGGTTTTCCGAACGTGAGTATCTTCGCAACTATGTTGCAGAGATACGATTAAGTGAGCAAAATCCAAAAGAAAAACACGTTTTTCTTTTAGATTATCGAACGTGAGTATCTAAGAGGCAACGCCTCAAAGATACGATTAAGTGAGCGAAAAACCAAATTTATTTGAGGTTTTCCGAACGTGAGTATCTTCGCAACTATGTTGCAGAGATACGATTAAGTGAACAAAAAATCAAATTTCCATGCCATTCTAATATTATGATATGCTCCTAAAATATGTAAAAAAGCGGCACACGGTTTTAACCAATCTTTGCAAACTAACACTTTTTTGTTAATTCCATGTTTTATCTTACGATTTCATGCTTTTACCGTTGATTTTCTACCTTATTCGTGGAATTTTTCATGCTTTATATGAAAAACATCATATAATATTTGGCAATTAGAACAATTTACTGTACTTTTGCACCATGTTAATTTGTGAAAAGAACTTAAATAGGAACAAAAATAGTTATTCACGATCACACAACGCTTGTCATTCGAGACAACACAAAATAGTTATTCAGAGTATAATTTAGTGATATGTTTAATTTTTAATCAAAATGAGAGTTTTTATGGAAAAGAAACTGCTTATCTTGTTGGTCAATATCTTCCTTCTATGTGGAGGAGTGTTGGCACAGACAAAAGTAACAGGTACCGTAGTATCTCAGGAAGACGGTGAACCAATCATCGGTGCTTCGATCATTATTCAGGGCCAGCGCTCAGGAACAGTGACCGATGCTGATGGTAAGTTCAGTCTTTCAGTACCTGCAGGTAAAAAGATTAGTGTCAGTTACATTGGTATGGAAACACAGACACTGGCTCCTAAAGCCAAGATGTCTATCAGCCTTCGCCCCAGTGCAGAGCTGGAAGAAGTGGTTGTAACTGGTATGCAGAAGACCGACCGTCGTCTGTTTACTGGTGCTACCGACCGTGTGAATGCCGAGGATGCCATTCTTAATGGTATCGCCGATATCTCGCGTTCACTGGAAGGTCGTTCTGCTGGTGTATCTGTACAGAACGTCAGTGGTACCTTCGGTACAGCACCAAAGATTCGTGTACGTGGTGCCACCTCTATCTACGGTTCCTCAAAGCCACTGTGGGTAGTTGACGGTGTTATCATGGAAGACGTAACCGACATTGACTCTGATGCATTGTCATCAGGTGACCCAGAAACCCTTATTTCTTCAGCCATTGCTGGTTTGAACTCAGATGATATCGAGTCGTTCCAGATTCTGAAAGACGGTTCTGCCACCTCTATTTATGGTGCACGTGCCATGGCCGGTGTGATTGTAGTAACCACCAAGAAAGGTAAGGCAGGTACAGCACACATCAACTATACTGGTGAATTCACCATGCGTTTGAAACCTACCTATGGTAACTTCAACATTCTGAACTCTCAGGATCAGATGGGTATCTATCGTGAGTTGTACGATAAAGGATGGTTGAACCTCAGCAACACACTGAATGGTAGCGACTATGGTGTATATGGTAAGATGTATGAGTTGATCAACACCTACAATCCATCAACCGGCGCTTTCGCTTTGGCTAATACTACAGAGGCCAAGAATGCCTATTTGGCAAATGCAGAGTTCCGCAACACCGACTGGTTTGACGAGCTTTTCTCTACCAGCATCCAGCAGAACCACTCTGTCAGCATGAGCGGTGGTACAGCCAAGTCAAACTACTATGCTTCAGTCAGTGCCATGACCGACCCAGGATGGTACAAGCAGTCAAAGGTTGACCGCTACACCTTGAACATGAACGTGAACCACAAGATTCTCGACAACCTGTCACTGAACATCATCGGTAGCGGTAGTTACCGTAGTCAGCGCGCTCCTGGTACTCTGAGTCAGGACGTCGATGTTGTATCAGGTAATGTAAAGCGTGACTTCGATATCAACCCATACTCTTATGCGTTGAACACTTCACGTGCACTCGATCCCGACACCTATTATCATAGTAACTATGCAGCTTTCAACATTCTGCACGAATTGGAAACCAACTTCATCGATGTCAACTTCCTCGATGCTAAGTTCCAGGCAGAGTTGAAATACAAGCCCATCAAGGATTTGGAGATTGCTGTACTTGGTGCTTTGAAATACACCACCACTTCACAGGAATATAAGATTCTCGACAACTCAAACCAGGCAGAGGCTTATCGCGCTATGGACAACACCATCATCCGCGATGCCAACAAGTACCTCTATACTGATAAAGACGTACTATACTCTCTCCCTATTTCTGTACTGCCCGAAGGTGGTATGTACAAGCGCACCGACAACCGCATGCGCGACTACAACTTCCGTGCAACAGCCAACTACGTACATACCTTTGCCGACATCCACTACGTAAACCTGTTCGGTGGTATGGAGACAACCGAAATCCAGCGTTCAAGATCATGGTTCAACGGTTGGGGTATGCAGTATGCTAAGGGTGAAATTCCTTACTACACCTATCAGTTCTTCAAGAAGAGTTTGGAAGAGAACACCGACTACTATTCACTTTCAAACACCAACTCACGTTCGGCAGCCTTCTTCGCCAACGCCACCTATGGTTACGACAACCGTTATGTGTTGAACGGAACCGTTCGTTATGAAGGTTCAAATGCCATGGGTAAGAGCCGTTCTGCTCGTTGGACACCGACTTGGAACATTGCAGGTTCATGGAATGTTGACCAGGAGAAATTCTTCAAAGCATGGGAGCCAACCATTTCCCACTTGAAACTGAAGGCCAGCTACTCTCTGACCGCCACACCTCCTCCCACATCTTATACAAGTTCAACCAACGTATTCAAGGCTTTCAACCCCTACCGCATCTTCACCAGCGATAAGGAAACTGGTATCCAGCTTTCAGACCTTGAGAACAGCGAATTGACTTATGAGAAGAAGAACGAGTTCAACTTCGGTGTTGAAGCAGGTTTCTTAAACGACCGCATCAACGTATCGTTTGATATCTATACTCGTAAGAACTATGATGAAATCGGTCCTGTTGCCACACAGGGTATCGGTGGTCAGATTATCCGCTGGGCCAACGCAGCCGACATGAAATCACATGGTGAGGAACTCTCTATTTCTTCTACCAACATCAAGTTGAAGGACTTCAGCTGGATCACCTCTTTGGTTTATTCACACACCAAGACCAAAATTACCAATTTGGCAAGCCAGGACCGTGTGATTGATATGATCACCAACTTCGGTGGACGCCGCGTAGGTTATCCCGTACGTTCACTGTTCTCTATCCCCTTCGCAGGACTTGATGAAAACGGTCTTCCTACTTTCTACAACGAAGCAGGAGAAATCACCACCGACAACATCAACTTCCAGGAGCGCGACAAGGTTGATTACCTGAAGTATGAAGGTCCTACCGATCCTACCGTACAGGGTTCTTTGGGCAACCTCTTCAAATATAAAGGTTTCACCCTGAACCTCTTCATCACCTACTCATTTGGTAATGTAGTTCGCCTCGATCCTGTATTCTCAGCCACTTATAACGACCTGAGTTCTATGACCAAGGAGTTCAAAAACCGCTGGATGGTTCCTGGCGACGAGAAGAAGACCAACGTACCTGTCATCTTGAGTTATGCACAGTACACCAACAACAAACAGTTGCGTTATGGTTACAATGCCTACAACTACTCAGATGTACGCATCGCCAAGGGTGACTTCATCCGCATGAAGGAAATCTCTCTGCAGTATGATTTCCCCAAGAATTGGATTAAGCCTCTGACCAACCTCTCTCTGAAGTTGCAGGCCACCAACCTCTTCCTCATCTATGCCGACAAGAAGTTGAACGGTCAGGATCCTGAGTTCTTCCGCTCTGGTGGTGTATCAGCTCCTGTGCCCAAGCAGTTCACTGCAACTCTTAAAGTTGGCTTCTAATCAAGGTAATGGAATAACGAAACAAACAAAAGAACAACAATATGAAAAAATACATAGGATTTTCAATCATTGCACTGGGCCTTACCTTGACATCGTGTGACGATTGGCTCGACAAGTTACCCGACAACCGTATGGAGCTTCAGACTCCAAGCGATGTCAGCAATCTATTGGTAAGTGCTTACCCCAGCTCACACCCTGCCTATCTGCTGGAGATGTATTCAGACAATACCGATGAATGTGTCAACCCTTCATGGTCAGAAGCATCACGTTTTCAGGCTCAGGCTTACAACTGGGAAGACATCACTGAAACAGGTGAAGATGAATCACCTCAGGAACTTTGGAACCGTCATTACCTCGCCATTGCTTCTGCCAATGCTGCCATTGACCTGATTGAGGGAAAGGGCAGCCCAGCAGAATATAACGAACAGTTGGGTGAAGCCCTGCTCTGCCGTGCTTATGCCATGTTCCAGCTCTCTACCGTATTCTGTAAGGCTTACAACCCAGCCACTGCTTCAACAGATTTGGGTCTGCCTTATCCTACACATCCAGAAAAGGTAGTAGGAACAGTATATACTCGTGGCACTATGGAGGATCTCTATGGTCAGATTGATAAGGATTTGCAGCGTGGTCTTCCTTTGGTTAGCAGCAACTACAGCAAACCTAAGTTCCACTTCAATACCGAAGCCGCCAAAGCATTTGCCGCTCGTTTCTACCTTTACAAGGGCGACTTCGCCAAGGCCATCACCTATGCAACAGAAGTATTGGGCGCCGATCCTACTGCCAAAGCTCGCGATTGGGATGCCTACGCAGCTCTTAACATGAACCAACAGATTCGTCCTGAGGCTTGGGTATCTGCCGACGAGAAGTGTAACTTCCTGCTCCAGACCGTATATTCAGAATGGGGAGCCATCTCTGGTCCTTACAGATTCGGTGACAAATACGCACACAGCTACCGCATCACCTACGATGAGGATATCGCCTCTAAGGGTCCGTTCGGCGCAGCCAACTCTACTTTCAAACAGCGTGTATGGAGTAACACAGCATTGGCAAAACTGTTCCATCGCAAGGTGCCCTATGAGTTTGAATACACCGACCTTCAGGCTGGTATCGGATTTGCCCATGCTGAGTATGCCGTATTCACCACTGAGCAACTTCTGTTAGAGCGCGCCGAGGCTTATGCGCTGAGTGGCGAACTGCAGAAAGCCGTTGATGACTACAACACCATCATGAAGATTTATCAGAAATATCCGAAGACCTTCACCTTGAAGCAAATCGTTGACTTCTACAATGGTGTTAACTATTACACTCCAAAGAAAGCCACCGTTAAGAAGCACTTCGTAAAACCCGTCTATACCATCGATGCCGAGGGTTCAGACCAGGAAGCACTGCTTCAGGCCATTCTTCACTTGCGTCGTATCATGGAAGTCGGCGAAGGATACCGTATGCAGGACGTGAAACGTTATGGTATTGTGATTTACCGTCGCCAGACCAACACAAGTTACACTATCTCTGCTGTAACCGACTCACTCACTGTTGACGATCCACGTCGTGCCATCCAGCTGCCTCAGGATGTAATCACCTCTGGTTTGGAGCCTAACGACCGTATTACTGTGAAAGACCAGGGCGGTAACATTATGCAGGACTCTGGTTTTATCTACGAGATTAAAAAGTAACGACACACTAAATCAAGAACACAATGAAAAAGATATATTTCATCCTGTTTGCCGTTGTTGCAGCACTCAGCTTCACGGCATGTTCAGACGGTGACCAGCCTTCCGGCAACAGCATCTTTGTGAACGACGAAGCCAAGCCCGATGCCTTTGAGCAGTGGTTGCTGGAAAACTTCACCTATCCTTACAACGTAGAGGTGCTCTACCGCATGAAGGATACCGAGATTGACCACAAATACACACTGACCCCAGCAGACTCTGCCAAGTGTGCTAAGCTGGCAATGATTGTGAAATACCTTTGGTATGACGCATACGCTGAGGTAGCAGGTCCTGACTTCGTGAAGGCCAACACCCCACGTGTACTGCAGTTCATCGGTTCACTTGCCATTGAAAACAACGGAACCGTTGTGATGGGTACTGCCGAGGGCGGTTACAAAATTACCCTCTACAATGTGAACAACCTGGGTTCTGCAATCAAGCTTGACGACTATGATGCACTGAACCAGTGGTACTTCACCACCCTGCACCATGAGTTCCAGCACATTCTGAACCAGAAGAAGCCATACGATACTTCGTTTGACCTCATCTCAGAAGGTAACTATGTCAGCGGTGACTGGTATCAGTACAACACCGACATACAGGCACTGCCACTCGGTTTCATCCGCAACTATGCGATGAGTGAACCTGCTGAAGACTATGCAGAGCTCTACTCACAGTATCTGACCAACAATGATGCGCTATGGAATTCCAAGATGGAGAAAGCCGGCGAAAACGGAGAGGCCATCATCGAACAGAAACTGGCTCACATCCGCACCTATATGCGCCAGAACTGGAACATCGACCTTGAAGAGTTGCGTGCCGTAGTTCAGCGTCGTGCTGTGGAATACAAGAAACTTGATTTCGAACACTTAAAGTAAAGACAACGCTATGAAGAAAATATTTTTCTATATCATGTTTGCCGTAGCAGGACTGTCACTTCAGTCTTGTCTGCACGATGACGACGAGATTTTCGACAAGTCGGCTGCAGAGCGTATCAACGAAGCAGTTGCCAATGCCAAGGAAGTGTTGACCAGCTCACAGGAAGGTTGGGTCATGCACTACTATGCTGGTCGGGAATATGCTTATGGCGGTTTGAACCTTGCCATGAAGTTTACCGACGGTAAGGTACAGATGTACAACGAAACTGCACAAAACTCTGACGGTTCCTACAAGTCAGTAGTTTCTACTTATAAGATTACGCGCGACCAGGGTCCTGTACTCGCTTTCGATACCTACAATGATCTGCTCCATATCTATGGTGACCCCGCTGGAAGCGGCGCTCCAACAGATGTTGACGGATGGGAAGCCGACTATGAGTTTGTCATCATGAACATCAGCGAGGATCAGAACACCATTACCCTCAAAGGTAAGAAGTTCAACAACACCATCGTTCTTGAGCGTCTGACCCGTCCCGTAGCTGAATACTTCGATGCTGCATCTAAGATGGCTGAGAGTCTGACCAACACAGGTATTCTTGCCTATACTGTTGGCGACAAAAGGGCTAAGTTCTATCCTGGTTCAAGCGAATACTCAGTGAAATATGTAGATGATAAGGGCGAAGTAGCCTCACTGACTGTCCCCTTCACATCTACCGACAAGGGTGTTCTCTTCAGCGAACCTATCGAACTCTTTGGCGATACACTCAAAGGCATCAACGCAAAAGATACTGCTACCGTCAACGATGTACTGACAGCCAACACCATCGTAGTCTCCAACGACGAGTCGAAGACCTTTAGCTTATCAAATGATCTGAGCGATATCTTCCAGAGAGGCAACTGGTATCTTGCTCTGAGCAATATAGGTGAAGTAGCTGGTCCTGGTTTGCAGTCATTCATTGATGGTTGTATGGAGAGCGAAGGTGAAGACGTGAACTACTGCTACATCGGAACCTATAAAGGAAACTATGGTTTCTATTTCCTCAGCGGAGGTACATACTACGGTGTTGCAGCATTCGCTGTTGATGCTCCAATAAACGAACCAGATGTCATCACCTTCGATCTCAACGGTTACGTAGGTTACAGTATATACTATGCGCTCCACTGTAACTTCGAAGATGCTTACACACCATTCCTCTCTACTTTCAAGCTGAGTACTGACGATGTTAACAATCCTACCGTAATGACATTGACTGACCAGAACAATGCGAAGAATGTCATCAAACTGGTGAAGGACCCTGTGCTCTATCCGGGAAAGCATTAATATTAAATCACATAATATAGACTTATAAGCGTATGAAAAAGATATATAGTCTGATCGTCTTTGCCATAGGAAGCCTCACGCTGGCTTCCTGCGGCGACGACGACTTCACAGAGAAAGTCAACACCATTCAGGTGGAAAAATCGGAAACGACTATTCCTGCCGCTGGCGGTTCGGTAGATATTACCCTCACTGGCGAAGGACTGACAGTTGTTTCGGCTGCTGACTGGCTCACCGCCACTATCAACGGCAACGTGCTGACTGCAAGTGCAACAGCCAACCCTACCCGCGAGTCACGTGCCTCACACATTGATGTAAAGGCTGCCAACGGTGACACCTATCTGGTAAGTATCGTACAGACTGGCGGTATGCTCGCACTGGAAAGCAATGAACTCGCAGCCACCGACCTCGACGCTTCTTACAACGTAGCTATCGAAAAGTCTGTCGGTTCAGTTACGGTAAAGAGCCTGTCCGACTGGGTTAAGGCTTCGGTTAACGCAAAGAGCGATTCTATCAAGGTTGAAGTTGCATCAAACGACTATGACGTTGCCCGTCAGGGTAAGATCTTGGTGACCAGCGGTGTACTGGAAGATACCCTCTTCGTAAACCAGGCTGCCATGAAGTTCAGCCTCTCCACCAATGTTGCCAGCATACTGAGCAACGCTGCCGGCAGCAAGACTGTTACCGTTTCCCACAGCAAACCTGTCACCGTGGAGAGCAAGGCTGACTGGATTACCGCCAGCATCACCGGCAATGTGATCAAGGTTTCGGTTGCTGCCAACGCTACTAAGCGCCGTGTAGGTGAGGTTGCCGTGAAGTCAGGTAAATCAGAGAAGACACTCTATGTGAGCCAGCTCGACTTTGCCGATCAGTTCTCAGGAACATACAATTTCCTGTTCTACGACGTAAATCAGAAAGGATGGTACTATCTTCCTGCCGATGTCACCGATAAGGGTATCAGCATCAAACCATTCAAAAACTTCGGTGCCTATACTATTCCTCTGACCGTCAACAAGACTGCCAGGACTGTGCAAACAGCCAACTGCGGTACCTATCTGGGAGAATGGAGTGCCGAAGGAACAACTCTCTACCTGTATCTGGCATGGGGTAACTTCTTCGGAGGAGACGTTAAGAAATGGTCAACTGCTACAGTTACCAACGTAGCATCGACGGGTACTGTTTATGCAGAAAAGCTGAATTCAGGTGATGTAGTAACCATCATCAACTGGGCTGGTAACTGGACCTACAATAACGTCACTTACGAGATCGACACTTGGTTGTTCCAGACCATGAGTGCTAAAGCATTTACCACTGCCAACAATCGTGGTTCTCTGCTTTCATTCTCCAAGCCTTACTTGATAAGTAATCCTGAGGGCGCCACTGCCAAGTATGCGAATAAGAATGGTTGTGCCATTCAGCTGCCTAACGGCGAGTATGCACGTCCTGCAGTATTGAAGAATATTCTAAGACCACTGAAATAAATGGATAGAATATAAACACCTAACAAAACACACTCTCACTATGATTGGTGGACGGGAGATGCCGACGAGGCATGTGCCCGTCCACTTTTTTTGTTTTTATTCATCCTTTGCATTTGAAGGAAACAACTTTGTTTCCTTGTCTATCAAATGGCTGTTTTGAACCCATATCATACAAAGCGGGACACTCCTACTACCTTTAGGAATGTCCCGCTTTGAATTTACTCCAAAGACCGATCAGGTTTTGTCAATCCTTCAAACAGCCTATTGGCACTACATACACCCCGTCTTGCGGACGCTGAAAGGCATATTGCCCCACTCCTGTCAGCACCATCTTAAACGAAGGTATTTTCATCTTTGTCGTATCAATCTTGTCTGCAAGAGCAGTAAGGGTCTTCGCACCCTCTTCTATCAACTTGTCGCCACCAAGCTTTATCTCTACCAATCCATACTTTCCATTACGCAAATGGATGACAGCATCACACTCCAAACCATTTTTATCTCTATAATGAAATACTGTGCCGCCAATGGCATCGGCATAGACACGCAGATCTCTGACACACAATGTCTCAAAGATCAAACCAAATGTATTCAAGTCATTCACCAAATCGTTGGGGCCAAGACCTAATGCAGCAGTAGCTATCGAAGGGTCTGTGAAATACTTGGTATCGGATGTACGAATAGCAGCCTTACTTCGCAGATTAGGATTCCACGCAACAGAATCTTCTATCACAAAAATTTTCTTCAAGGCCTTCAGATATGAATAGATGGTATTCTCACTGATCTCAGAACTTTCATTACTTATAATATCAGCCAATATAGTTCCTGCAGTAGCCTGACTGCCTTGGTTCCGTGCATACGATCGCATAATCCGTCGTGCCAATTCACTGTCGCGATTGGCATCATCGACACGAGAAATATCAAAGCTTGTAACAGCCTCAAAATATTCGATTGCCTGCTGGAGTGCTGCCTTTTCTGTCTTCTTATTCAGTGCCTTTGGCCAACCGCCACGACATGTAAGATAAGCCAAACGCTCTAAATCTATCTGATTGATGCCTTCCACAAAATAATCTTCCGCATCGTTGGCAAACAGTCTTGCAAGACTTACCTCACCAGTAGAGTCACCAGACTCCCAAAGACTCATGGTACGAAGTTTGAGCCAAGCAAAACGTCCTGTACCAGTATGAAATATCTCATCGAAGTTTGGAGGCACAGCAGACCCTGTCAGTATAAACTGCCCATCTTCATCACGCTGATCCACTTCATTTCTCACCGCATCCCAAAACCTTGGTGCTATCTGCCATTCGTCAATAAGTCGTGGAGTGTCGCCACGGAGCAACAGTTTGATATTGGTTTCTGCCATGGCCATATTCTGTTGTAGGGTGTCGGGATCAGACATAGACAATATACTGTTAGCTTGCTGAGATGCTAATGTCGTCTTACCGCAATACTTGGGTCCTTCGATAAGCACTGCACCCATCGCTTCCAACTTTTCTGCTAATATTTTGTCTGCAATTCTCGCCTTATATTCTTTCATTTTTATAGCTTTTATATATTCTGATGCAAATATACGATATTTAATTGTATATCAGCACCATATAATCGTTAAATCTTGTTATTTTACCTCCATATTGTGGCAGTTGGCGCATTTTCGTTGTGGCAGTTGGCGCATTTTCGTTGTGGCAGTTGGCGCATTTTCATTGTGGCAGTTGGCGCATTTTCGTTGTGGCAGTTGGCGGAAATCTATAGGAGCGGAGAGAGATAAAGACCTTATTATTTCTCGCACACATACGCGCACACGTGCGCATACAGGCACACGCGATGTCGAAAAAATCGACCACTCGACCACCAATACCGCTTAACCGACAGAGAAACAGTGACTTAATGGGTGTTCGATGACTTTATCCTGACGCGTTTCGACCACCATTCGACCACCAACTGACCAACAACCGACCATCATAATGCTTTTGCAACAAGAGACAAATGCTGTGACATAGAGGATTTTCATGGCAAACAACGTGACTATTGCGTGACTGCAAGGCAGGTCACAGACCCGTCGCGCCGCATTGTTGCTTGGTTTTCGGAGTTGACATAACTTTGCAGCGTGTTCTTCCAACCGATGGAGGGACAACGTCTAAGAAAACAACAAACCATTAATTCCAAAAGCAACAATGATGACCTCAACACTTCAAATCCAAATGGACAACGCCCGCACTTTCATCCATCACAACTATCAGCGCATGCCCAGTCTCCACCGCTTGGCTCTTCTCGTAGGCACCAACGAATGTACGCTGAAGAAATGTTTCAAGCAGTCGTTTGGCACTACCGTGTTCGGCTACCTGTTTAATCTGCGCATGGAAATGGCTGTGCAACTGCTGTGCAATACCGACGAACCCGTTTCCACCATCGGCTATCATCTGGGTTACGAGCACCAAAGCCACTTCTGCACTGCCTTCAAGCGCAAATATGGCGTATCGCCATCGCTGTTTCGTGACCAGCAAAACAAGGCCGTTGCAAGTGCATGACAGTCAAAAGGATAGTGCGCTGTTTTGCAAATTCATTGAATTTGGTCAGCAATCTCATTGAATTTGGTCAGCAAATTCAATGAATTTACTCGGCAATTTCAATGATTTTGCCCTACTGTCACGATGATTTTCGTGCACTAAAGAACTGCTTCACGTCTCAAACGAAAGTTGCTCTTCTCAGCAAATCAATTTGTTTTGCCGAGCAAATCAATTTACTTTGCAAAGGAAATCAATTTGTTTTCCTGAGCAAATCAATTTACTTTGCATTCGCATCTGCTGCATGTTTATATGAAACATCTGTTTCTCAACATATTATACCGACGACCGCAACACCGTCAACAATAGTCCGCAAACAAGAAGACAATCATGGCTTTTCCGCGGACAAACGAGGGGGATATCTGCCATTGTTGAAAATTTCCACACCAGTAACCTTAATTAACACGAAAAAATGAACGTGCGTAACTGTTAATTATATATAATTTTGTATTGCACCAACTTTCAGTTGGAGAAAAATTCCGTAATTTTGCATAATATATAACCATGTGGCTCATAGCCATGTGGCATCGGTAGGCAAAGGCTTCAACCTGTGCAAGGCCATACAACGGGGAATTTGCCCATTGAACCGATGGCAAGTTATAAGACAACGATGAAGAATATATAATAACAAAACATAACCAATGCCTCCATCCGCCACTATGTGGCAGATGGGGGATAAACTTTGTAGAAAAGACAATGATGACAGCGAACGAAATCAGAGAGTCGTACAAGAAATTCTTCGAACAACACGGACATACCATCGTGCCATCGGCTCCGATGGTCATCAAGGATGACCCCACACTGATGTTCACCAATGCTGGAATGAACCAGTGGAAAGACATTATCCTGGGCACAAGAGAGCCCGAACCACGCCGCCGTGCCGATACTCAGAAGTGTCTGCGCGTCAGCGGAAAGCATAACGACCTTGAGGAAGTGGGTCACGACACCTACCACCACACCATGTTTGAAATGCTTGGCAACTGGTCGTTTGGCGACTATTTCAAAGAAGGCGCTATCGATATGGCATGGGAATACCTTGTCAGTGTGCTCAAACTGAATCCAGAAGACCTCTACGTGACCGTGTTTGAAGGTTCACCTGAGGAGAATATCCCACGCGACGAAGAAGCAGCAAAATACTGGGCGAAGCATGTGCCAGAAGACCATATCATCAATGGTAATAAGCACGACAACTTCTGGGAGATGGGCGATACGGGACCATGTGGTCCATGCTCGGAAATCCACGTTGACTCGCGAACTCCAGAACAGAAAGCTGCCAGTGGAAAAACTGGTCGCGAACTGGTCAATCAGGATGATCCACAGGTGATTGAAATATGGAACCTCGTGTTCATGCAGTTCAACCGCAAGGCTGACGGCTCACTCGAAAAGCTCTCCATGAACGTGATCGATACGGGTATGGGCTTTGAGCGACTGGTGCGCATGATGCAGGGCAAGCACTCTAACTACGATACCGACGTGTTCCAGCCCATCATCAAGGCAGAGCAAGACCTGACAGGACTGAAATATTTCACCTTTGAGGAAGAGACTGCCAACCCCATCAGCAAGGAGCAGAACGAAATCAACATCGCCATGCGCGTCTGTGCAGACCATCTGCGCGCCGTGGCATTCTCTATAGCCGACGGTCAACTGCCCTCCAATGCAAAGGCAGGATATGTCATCCGCCGCATCCTGCGCCGTGCCGTGCGCTATGCATACACCTTCCTGGGACAGAAAGAGGGATTCATCTACAAGCTCGTGCCTACACTGGTGCACGAAATGGGTGACGCTTTCCCCGAACTGAAAGCCCAGCAACAACTCATCACCAAGGTGATCAAGGAGGAGGAAGACTCTTTCCTGCGCACACTGGAAAAGGGCATCTCGATGATTGGCGATGCTATGGAGAAACTCAAGGCTGAGGGTAAAAACCAATTGGATGGCGTTCAGGCATTCCGACTGTTCGACACCTACGGATTCCCACTCGACCTCACCGAACTGATTTGCCGCGAACACGGATTCTCGGTGGATGAGGAACAGTTTAACGCTGAAATGCAGAAACAGAAAGATCGTGCACGCAACGCTGCCGCTGTGGAAAACTCCGACTGGACCGAACTCATGGCTGGCGAACAGCAGTTTGTGGGCTACGACTATACCGAATACAACTGTCATATCCTGCGCTACCGCAAGGTGACACAGAAGAAGAACGAATTCTATGAACTCGTGCTCGACTACACTCCTTTCTACGGAGAGATGGGTGGACAGGTAGGTGACTGCGGTGTACTCGTCAACGAGGCTGAAACCATCGAAATCATCGATACCAAGCGCGAAAACAACCAGAGCATCCATATCGTGAAGCAGTTGCCTAAGGATCCCACTGCCGAATTTATGGCTTGTGTAGATACCGACAAGCGCGACGCTTCTGCTGCCAACCATACGGCAACCCACTTGCTCGACTATGCCCTCCGCCAGGTATTGGGCGACCATGTAGAGCAGAAGGGATCGTATGTCAGCGCCGATACCCTGCGCTTCGACTTCTCTCACTTCCAGAAAGTGACCGATGAAGAACTGCGTCAGGTGGAGCGTATCGTCAACGACATGATTCGTCAGGACATCCATATCGATGAGCATCGCGACGTTCCGTTCGAGGAAGCCAAGCAACTGGGTGCCATCGCCCTCTTCGGCGAGAAGTATGGCGACAAGGTTCGCGTAGTGCGCTTCGGTCCTTCATGCGAGTTCTGCGGTGGTATCCACGCCACTTCAACAGGTCGCATCGGCTTCTTCAAGATACTGACCGAGAGCAGCGTGGCTGCCGGCATCCGTCGTATCGAGGCTAAGACTGGTAAGGACTGCGAGGAAATGCTCTATCAGTTGGAAGACACACTGAAGGCTGTACGTGCATTCTTCAACAATGCAAAGGATCTGCAGGGTGTCATCAAGAAGTATATTGATGAGCACGACACCATGAAGAAGGATATCGAGCAGTTTAAGGCACAAGCCGTAGAGCGCACCAAAGACAAACTCGTGGAGAAGGCTCAGGTGCTCAACGGAGTGACGCTCATCAAGGCTGTATTGCCTCTCGACGCTCAGTCTGCCAAAGACTTGGTATTCAAGATTCGTGAAGCCGTTCCCTCACATCTGCTTTGTGTCATTGGTACCATCAGTGCCGACAAACCCATGCTGAGCATCATGATGAGCGACGATATGGTGAAGGAGCAGGGTCTCCACGCTGGACAGATGATTCGCGAAGCTGCCAAACTCATACAGGGTGGCGGTGGCGGCCAGCCTCACTTCGCTTCTGCCGGTGGTAAGAATACCGACGGTCTGAATGCTGCTATCGACAAGGTTGTGGAATTGGCAAAACTCTAACTGCCTGTTTCCAGCCACATCATAAAGCGACGCGCCGCGAGTAGTTGACTCACGGCGCGTCGCTCGTTGTTATATCCCATGTATTGCACGAATGAAATTCACACAGCAATTCTGAAGCATCGAAGGCAAAGGACAACGGGCTGAAAGCCCAATGGTTTCCTTAGCCCAGGGCAACGCCCTGCGGACACAATGCACATTCCTAACCTACGTCCTGTAAGGACAAAAGTAGAAACCTTGTTGGCGCCAAATAAAATCTTTAACGAAAATCTTAAACAAAATGCGCTCGAATACCTCGCTTTTGGGAAGAATTTTTATAGGGATCGCATCGGAGATGCTCGAATTTTTGGAGTAGCGAAGACAGAGTGAGAGCGCGCTTTCACTATGCTGAGTCACGACAAAAATAACCTATGGTGTAAATCTTAACGAAAATCTTAAAAATAATCTTTAACCAAAATCCTTTTTTCTGTGATTTCCGTGTTCTCCGTGTCTTCCGTGGATAAAATCTTTCCGTGATTTCCGTGTGATAAAAAGTTACCGGAGCGCCTCCAGATAACTGGCGAGTCGTTCCGTCACAACAGTAGCAAGAGCCACTTTACCATCTTGATCAATCACGACAATAGAAGGAATCCACTTCACACCATAAGCCTTAGAGATTTCGGTATCATGAAACTTCTTCAACTCCGACACCTGAGGATACGTAATGCCGTATTTCTCGCACGCTGCACGCCACGCCTCAACATTGGTATCCATCGACACACCGACAAAAGCAACACCCTTGTCGCTATATTTCTTATAGAGTTCTACAACGGCAGGAGCTTCCTTTCTACAGTCGGGACACCATGATGCCCAGAAGTCGAGCACTACCACACGACCCTTCAGTTCCGACAGGGAGAACGGTTTTCCATCGATGGTCTGCATCGTGAAATCGGGTGCCACACTACCCACCTTCACCAATTCTGTGGCATACTTGGCATCGAGGTCTCCCTCTTCTGCCTGTTGTGCTTGTACCGAAGCGGTCATCATCACCATCACCGCCAATAATAATTGTTTCATTGTCTTCATATCTTTATCTATAATATTGTTTTCACTGATCACTATACGCCACCGAATACACATAGCGCAGGTCGGCGCTAACCACGGTATCTACCCTGCCCGCACCATCGAGCACAGATTTCATATCGCTGCGGATGCCTTCGCCCGAACGCTTCTGCACCGCCTCTTTCATCGTCCACAGGCGCACAAACTCCAGTTCCGGATTGGCTGATTGTCCGATCTGCAGCAGCTCGTCATCACTCATGGTGTGGCGCACCAATGCCTCACGATAGCCGCGCATCGACTCGATATCGACGCCCACAGGATAGGAATCGATCACACAGATGGCTGCCTCGCGACAATGACTCATATTGAAACAGATGTCTGGATGACTCACGATAAACGGTTTGCCGTGTTCGCCATAAGAGAACACGGGCGGCTCCATGATGCCAAACTCCCGTTGCAGTCCCTCGCACAACAGCAGATAGGCTGCCACACAAGTGCGACGTCCAAGGTCGTGCTTGAAAGCTAAAGCCTGTTGGCGGCGCTGTTCCGACAGGAGTGACAGGGCGTGCTCCACATCGAGTTGGTCTAAATGGTCGTTGAGATATATCATGGGGCTGTTTCTTGAGGGTTTTGATGCGTATTGTCGGTCTGCGTCTTGGGCCAGTTGACTAAATAGAGGCGCTCCGACGCACGGGTAAAGGCGGTATAGAGCCAGTGGATATAATCGGGAGTGAGCATCTCATCGGTCATATATCCCTGATCCACATAGATGTGTGCCCACTGTCCTCCCTGTGCCTTATGGCAGGTGGCGGCATAGGCAAACTTCACCTGTAGCGCATTATAATAAGGGTCTTGCTTGAGCTGCTTGAAGCGTTCCTGCTTGGTGGGAATGTCGGCATAGTCTGCCATCACCTGTTGGAAGAGTTGTTCCTGTTGGTCGCGGGTCAGTGCGGGAGCTTCTGATGTCAGCGTGTCGAGCAGTATGGTGGCTGTCACTTCGGCATCGTCATAATCGGGAAATGCCAACGTCACATCAGCAAAGCGAAAGCCATAGAGCTTTCGGATGTTGCGCACACGACGCACCTCTGCCCTGTCGCCATTGGCAATAAAGGTTTCGCTGGCATCGGTAGTCTGTCCGGTGGTGGGCAGTTTCCAGTAATAATTGTTTTTTACGATCATCAACTGGTCGCCAGTGGTCAGTTCATCCTCCCGTCCGAGCACCATATTGCGAATGCCTTGGTTGTAGATATTGGCACGCTTGTTGGATCGGGTGATGACCATGGTCTCGTCGAGTCCTACCTCCGAATAGCTTCCTGCCAATGTTTCTATGAGTTCGTCGCCCATCACCAAGCGGATATCGTCAAAGCCTTCGAAGCGTACCTTCGGCAACGATACGTCGCCATATTCCTCCATGGCATCAAACATCCGACGGATGGTAGTGGCATTGTAGAGGATGCCTGAATCCTGACTCTGTCGCAACACTTCGTTGAGATCACACTCGCTGACATGCAGTCCGTAGCCTCGCAGGATATCGCCCACCAGTGCAGGACTCTCGTCTTCGCCCACTGGTGGCAACTGGGCGCGGTCGCCGATGAGCATCAACCGACAGTTGCGCCCGTTATAGACGAAGCGAATCAAGTCGTCCAACAGTTGACCTTGTGCAAAGGGTGTATCGCCATAGGTCGATGCGTTGGCTATCATCGAAGCCTCATCCACGATGAACAGCGTATCTTGTGTGTTATTGTAATTGAGGCAGAATGCCCCTTCCAACGACTGTTGCCGATAGATGCGACGATGGATGGTATAGGCTGGATGGCCCGAATAGAGCGAGAAGACCTTGGCGGCACGTCCTGTTGGAGCAAGCAACACCATCCGCTGTTGCAGTTCTGCCATGGTCTTCACAATGGCTGCGGCAAGAGTGGTCTTACCTGTTCCTGCCGAACCGCGCAACACCATGACAGCCTCTTCACGACGGTTGGTCATGAAGGAAGCAAACTGCCCTATGGCTTGCTCTTGTTCGGCGGTTGGCACATGACAGAAGTTATGTCTGATGCGGTAAATCAGTTCGTCGATTATCATACGGTGGTCAAAGTTACGAAATATTGCAGAAATAGAAAAGCATTTTGGGATGATTAACGTTGATGACTGTGATTTTTACTACGGATTGGAGTTTGAGATAATTCGATGCACCTCGGAAATACAAAGAAAATTTTTGATTTTCTTTGTATTTCGCTCGGTTTGCACTACCTTTGACGCTGTGCGTCTTAGGTACTCACGCTCGGAAAAACCAAAATTTATTTGGTTTTTCTCTCACTTAATCGTACCTTTGGACTAAAGCCCGTAGGTAGGCGGCACCTCGGAAATGAAAAGAAAAACGGGTTTTTCTTTTGCATTTCGCTCGGTTTGCACTACCTTTGCAATGAATATGTCTAATAGAACGACGAATGCAATACTGGGCTTGGCAGCCCTGATACTGGCAATACTATGCCTGCTAAGCATCGTCAGCAACTAAAACCACTGGCAGGATGCACGACTATAGCCAACCCGTTTCACGTAAACGACTCATCATCAGAGTGAGCCGTAAGTCATTGTCGTTCTCTGTTTTAGACAGCGGCAACGGACAGATTTCTTTCAGCCCCTACCCACTGAAAAGCGGCATCTCACTATCGGCAAACCTTCGTGAGGCGTTCCGCGATGAAGAAATTCTAAACGATAAATACCAACACGTACTGGTATCGGTGGTGGCACCGACACTCACCGTTCCTACCGAACAGTTTAAAGAACAGGAAAAGGAAATATTGTTCCGACACGCCTTCACCAATCACGAACAGGATTGTGTGGGATATACGGTGATGGACGACCTCAACTGCGTGGTGCTCTTTGCCATCAACAGAAATCTGAAGAGCGTCATCGCCGACCACTACCCCGAAGCAAGATACATGGCGGCGGTGGCTCCCGTATGGAGACACCTGCACCAAAGGAGTTACATGGGCACGAAAGCTAAACTCTACTGCTACTTCCACGACCAGCGCATGGATGTGTTCTGCTATGGACAAAACCGCTTTAAGTTCTGCAATGCCTTCGACGGACGCGATGCGCACGATGCCCTTTACTACCTGCTCTCCGTTTGGAAACAACTGGGCATGAAGGTGGGGCACGACGAAATATTTCTCGTAGGCGATATTCCCGAACAACAATGGCTGATCGAGGAACTGAAGAAATATGTGCAGCGCGCCTATGTCATCCTACCCACTGGCGATTTCAACCGTTCTGCCGTGACGCAGATAGAAGGAATGCCTTATGACCTCATGACATTATTCGTAAAAGGAAGATGAGAATTATTACAGGAATATACAAGGGACGTCACTTCGACATTCCGCGCTCGTTTAAAGCGCGCCCCACTACCGATTTTGCCAAAGAGAATATCTTCAACGTACTCACGCAGTATGTTGATTTCGATGGAGCGGAGGCACTCGACCTCTTTTCGGGCACAGGAAGCATTTCCCTCGAACTCGTGTCGCGTGGCTGCCAGACGGTGGTCAGCGTGGAAATGGATCGTGACCACCATCGTTTCATACAGGAGTGCCTGAAGAAACTCAATGCCAAGGCGTGTATTCCCGTCCGTGGCGATGTGTTCCGCTTCGTGAAATCATGCCGCCAACAGTTTGATTTCATCTTTGCCGATCCTCCTTATGCACTCAAGGAACTGCCACAGATTCCTGACCTCGTCTTGCAGAAAGGCATACTGAAAGAGGATGGCATCTTCGTCTTTGAACATGGCAAAGACCATGACTTTTCCGAACACCCCAACTTCATTGAACACCGACAGTACGGCAGCGTCAATTTCACACTGTTCAGAGCAACGGCGAAAACAACCGAGTGATACTCTCCCACAAACGCACACCAAACTTTGGATGTACGCGCCTGGGGAGGTCTGCCCATGCCACCGACTGCTCTTCATCACGCAGGAAGATACGCTTCATGCGCAAGGCGGTGCCTTCGTCATAGATGAAGGCATTGGCTTCGAAATTATTTTCAAAAGACCGGAAGTCAACATTGGTGGAACCGCACGATGTCAACGCATCATCACACACCAACATCTTGGCGTGCAGGAAACCGCCTTGATAGAGACTGACCTTCACACCGGCTTCTTCCACTTCACGCAGATAGGATCGTGATGCCCACTCCACCAACCTCGCATCGGCTTTATACGGACACAGCAAACGCACATCGACACCTGCCGTGGCTGCGGTCTTGAGCGCAAAGAGCACGGGTTCGTTGGGCATGAAATAAGGAGTCTCGATATAAACATAGCGACGGGCTGCCAGAATGATACGCACATAACCCTGCATAATCTCTGGATAGAGTGAGGTGGGTGCACTCGTCACCACCTGCATCAAACAGTTGTTGGACAGACTGGCATCGTCCGGCGAGGGATAATAGCTGCGGTCGCTGATAAGGGTACGATCTACGAAATACCAATCCACCAGAAATGCTCGTTGCAAGGCATAGACGCCACTTCCCACAATGCGCAACATCGTGTCGCGCCAAGCCATACCGTGGATGCCTTTCACATAGCGTTCAGCAATATTCATGCCGCCGATATACCCCACCCGTCCGTCTATCACCACTATCTTACGGTGGTTGCGGTAGTTGACCTTACTGGTGAACAACGGGAAGCGAACGGGAAGGAACGAAACGACTTCTATGCCCGACTCGCGCATCTCCTCATAGAACCGATTCTTCACGCGCCAACACCCTACATCATCATAGATGACACGCACCTTCACACCTGCCTTGGCTCTTGCTCGCAGGGCGTCGAGGATCTGTCTGCCGAGACTGTCGTCTTCGAAGATATACATGCAGATATGAATATGATGGGTGGCACGTTTGATATCGTCAATCAACTGGCGGAAGAAGGCTTCGCCCTCGGTGATGATGTCGATGCGGTTGTCTTTGAAGGGCAATGAGAACGACTGGTTGACAAACAGATCGACCAACTGTTTATGGCGGTCGGCAACACGCAGATTCTGCTGACCTACAAACTCCAGCATCGAACGTTTCGTCAACTGATTCATTGACCGTTGACTGATGACCCTTGCACGCCGATGGTTCACACCGAAGAATACATAAAACAGCAATCCCACTACTGGCAAGAAGATGATTACCATAATCCATGCCATGGTCTTCACCGGCTGACGGTTGTCGAGCAATACATGGAAGATAGCGATAAAGCCTGCTGCGATAACGGCTATCGTCAGCAGCAGCATCAATGTCAGATAGAAGATGGAGAATGTCATCATGCCCGTGTCTCTTTTAGTTGCGTCCCAACTGCCGCCCCAGTTCCTGGTAGATCTTGCTGGTGTCCATATACGCCTTCATCAGTTCGCGCATCTTCTCCATATCGCCTGCCGAGGTTTTGAGTTGCTGGTTGATGGTTTTCAACCGCTCACCCACGATGATATAACGGTAGTCGAGCATCAGATGCTGCACCCGTTGGCGCAAGGTATGTCCGCTGTGTTTCATCTCAAAACCCCGACCCAACTGATAGTTGTCGATGGCAAGACGCGTTGCCAACTGGCTGATGTTCACATCGGGATGCTGGGTGAAATAGGCTTCGGCACGAAAACCGGCATTGGCTGAGTGCTCTACGGCTTCGTGCAGTATCGTATTATAGAGGGGTTCGGCAAACGAGAGTTCGTCGCAGCCAAACTCATAATCCACATATTGCGCCACATTCATGCTGACCGTCTGACCGTCTTCTGTCTCCAGATCATCGAAGATAATCTCTTCACCGTGGCGCACCACCTGTTGTATCAACAGACGCTCCACCTCGGCTGTGGCGTTCACCTGAACGGCAAAGGCTACATCATTGGCTGAGGTGGTCTGCGCATCAGGCGCCTGCACATCCTGCGGGCGTTCCGTCGTGGGTTTCTCGCGCTCTTGCGCTATAAACTTATTGGTTTGCGTGATCAGCGTGCGCTCATCCACACCCAAGCGGCGCGAACAATCGGTCAGATACGTGGAACGCACAATGGAATCGGGTATCACACTCACCGAACGCACGATGGAGTTGATGGCTTCTGCACGGCGCAAGGGGTCGTTCACTCCTTTCAGCAGCAGGTCGGTCTTAAACTGTATGAAGTCGGTCTGGTGGTCGTCAATATACTTGCGAAACTCCTCGGCAGTATGTTTGCGCGAGAACGAATCGGGGTCGTCGCCATCGGGCAACAGCAACACCTTCACATTCATGCCTTCCTGCAACAACATATCCGTACCGCGCATGGCTGCATGGATTCCGGCAGCATCACCGTCGTAGAGCAGTACGATATTCTGCGTGAAGCGGTGCAACATACGAATCTGATAGATGGAGAGTGCCGTACCGGAGTTGGCCACCACATTCTCCAATCCACATTGGTGCATGGCAATCACGTCGGTATAGCCTTCCACCATATAGACGCAGTCACACTTGACAATGGCTTTCTTGGCTTGATAGATGCCATAGAGCTCGTGGTCTTTATGGTAGATTTCCGAATCGGGTGAGTTCACATATTTCTGTTGCACACCCTTGGTGGCTGCATCGAGCTTGCGACCGCCAAAAGCCACCACCTTACCACTCACATTAAACCAAGGGAAGATGGCGCGACCCGCAAAGCGGTCGTAGGTGCCATGTTCACCAGTGTAGCACAGGCCGGTCTTCACCAGATACTCATCCTTATAACCTTTGCGGCGTGCCTCCTCCAACAGCGCATCACGCTTGGTGAGAGCAAAGCCCAACTTAAACTTACTGATGATATCGTCGCGGATGCCACGGCTGCGGAAATACTGTTTACCGATAGCCATGCCATCCACATCCTGTTGCAGAATGGTATGGAAATACTGACATGCCCATTCGTTGACGATGAACATCGACTCGCGGTCACCCTGCTCTTTCTGTTCCTCGGCAGTCAGTTCGCGCTCCTCCACCTCGATATTATATTTCTTGGCAAGCCACCGCAACGCTTCAGGATAGGTGATCTGCTCATGCTTCATCAGGAAGTTGATCGCGTTACCGCCCTCTCCGCAGGCAAAGCAATGGCAAATCTGTTTCGATGGCGACACCATAAACGACGGTGTCTTATCGTCGTGGAAGGGACACAATCCCTTATAGTTAACTCCCGCTTTGCGCAAGCTAACAAACTCGCTCACCACATCCACAATATTGGTGGCGTCCATGATTTTGTCTATCGTCGCTCTGTCTATCATAACCTTCAAAATGCGAAATTACGAATAAAACAGCGAAGTACAAAACAAAACCCCACATTTTTTAATGCCGCACACGGATTGCGAGGTACTCGAGCGCATTTTGGTCAAGGATTTTTATTTAAAGATTATTATTTCTGGCCAAAGGCCATATTTCATTAAAGATTTCCTCCAAAGATTTCTTGCGCTCGCGCAACCCCCAAAAAACATCCGTATAAATTCCGTTTAAATTCCGATGATTGTTTAAAGATTTCCTTCAAAGATTTACCGTAGGTTAATTTTATCTTTATAATAAGCAAAAAAAAATCAATAAAACATTGGCGGTTAGAAGAAAATACTATATCTTTGCAAGCAAATAAGAACCAAAAATATAACAAAAAGGTTTCAAAAACATGGCACAGGCATCAAACCAAAGTACTGTAAATAAGATAGAAATGAGACTTAGAGGAAAGGGACGTGGTTCGATAGTCTTCCAACAAGACTATGCAGACTGCGGAACACCATCAGCCGTGAAGTCAACATTCCATCGAATGTACACCGACGGACTGTTGGTGCGGTTGGCTCATGGCATTTATTATTACCCCAAAGAGGACAAGGAATATGGACTTGGCATTATCTATCCATCTGTTGAAGACATTGCCCAGGCTATAGCCAAACGAGACAAGGCGAAGATTGTACCGATGGGAGCATATGCCTTGAATCGTCTCGGATTGTCCACGCAGATGCCCATGAATGTCGTGTTCCTGACCAACGGTGCACCACGTAGGATAAAGATCGGGGACGGGCGTGGCATCCTGTTCAAACATTCTTCTTCGGGCAAGAACTTTGCCTATAAATCAGAGCTGATGATGCTTGTTGTAACAGCCATGCGCACCATAGGCGAAGAAAAAATAACCGACGAGGAACGCAACGTGCTTGTCGAGCACGCAAAGAATGTAAACGACAACGATTTCAACCATGATATAAAACTTGCCCCTGCATGGGTGCGCAAAATACTAATTGCACGATGAAATTCATAGACATACCAGAAGATAGACAACGTGAAGCTATCAATACCGTGGCATTGCAGACCGGATTGCCGCCGTCAAGTATCGAAAAGGACTGGTGGGTAACGCAGGTGTTGAAAGCCCTTCATACTTTGCCATATGCAGAACATATTGCTTTCAAAGGAGGTACAAGTCTTAGCAAATGCTGGAACTTGATAGCCAGATTCTCCGAAGACGTAGATATTGCACTCAGCAGAGAATTCCTTGGCTTTAGCGGTGAATTGTCGAAGACTCAAATCAGTGACAGACTGCGTCGCGCTGCCTGTTCTTTCGTAAGAGAGAAGATGCAGCATGATGTAAGGAAGGCTTTAGTGGATTTGGGCATACGAACAGATGCTTTTTCTGTGGATGTTATAATCACACCAGTTACGACAACTGACCCAGAGATGATAACTATAACCTATCATAGTTTGTATGAAGCATCACCATATATCAAGAATACGGTAAAGATAGAAATCAGCGGCAGATCGATGATAGAGCCTATTGAGAAAAAAGCAATCAACGCTGCTATTGATGTCCATTTCAGCAAAGCTCCATTTGCAGAAAAGCCATTTGAGGTGAACGCTGTCATCCCTGAGCGTACCTTCCTTGAAAAGGTGTTCTTATTGCACGAAGAGTTCAGGAAGAACGAGGTCAGAGTGGAGCGTATGTCTCGCCATATATATGATTTGGCAATGATGATGGATTCTGAAAACAAAATTGCTGACCGTGCAATCCACAACGAAGCCCTGTATAAGGCGGTACTTGAACATCGCAGAAAGTTCATCGGACTTAAAGGATTCAACTATGATGAGCTTTATCCTGCCACATTATGTATCGTGCCCAACGAGGAAATTGCAAGACTATGGCAAGATGACTACAAGTTCATGTGTGAGCACATGATTTTCGGGCAGGTGCCTTCTTTTGAGGAACTGATAAGCAAGTTGTCAATACTCAACGACCTAATAAAACACTTAAACTACAGAAAAATATGAATATAAAAGAAGACAATCCATGTACTCATGTATTTCCGTTTAAATTCCGATGATCCGATGTTCCGATGTCCCGACAAAATCGTCGAATCACCACATTTTTTCGCTATTTCTTTGTTTTTCATATTTTTTTCCTTGGATATATTGACATTTTTTCATACTTTTGTTCCGTGATAAGACATGAAACAGTGTAACAAGCCAAATAATAAACCCTATTATTAATTTAATTTCAGTACAATTATGAAGAAGTTATTTTTAGCCGTAGTAGCAATGATGATATCAGCAGCTACCTTTGCACAAAATGAAGTAGGTCAGCTCACTATCCAGCCTAAGGTTGGTGTCAACATCGCCAACATCACAGATGCCGACGATGCCGACCCCCGTATTGGTTTGGCTGCCGGTGCAGAATTTGAGTATGGACTAACAGACAATATCGGCTTGAGCGCTGGTGTCCTTTATTCCATGCAGGGTCTTAAAACTACCATTGTTGATGCTGATTGCACTTGGAAACTCGATTATTTGAACGTTCCTATCCTTGCCAATTTCTATGTAGCTAAAGGATTGGCTCTAAAACTCGGTGTACAGCCTGGTTTCAAGCTCTCTTCAAAGGCGGAATTTAAAGAACCTGGAGCATCAAAAGAGGTAGATGTTGATGGTGTCAAAAGCGTTGACCTTTCTATTCCTGTAGGCCTCTCTTATCAGTATCAGAATATCGTGTTTGACGCTCGCTACAACTGGGGTGTTACAAAGATTATTGAAGATAGCGATTCAAAGCATAGCGTATTCCAGATTACCGTTGGCTACAAGTTCTCTTTGTAAGAGCAACATGATAGTCAATCATTATATCCACAAGGTAGGTTCTCCCAGAACCTACCTTTTTTAATATCCCACACCTATTTATATATACCAACTCGAAAAATCACAGACATTGCACAAAAATCGCCATTTGTGCACAAAACGTCGGTTTTTGTGCATTTTATTTGGCTACATACCAAAAAAAGATTACCTTTGCACCCGATTTCGAAATTTCAATAACTCAAAATTTATATGGCTTTAAAGATTGTCGTTCTGGCAAAACAAGTGCCAGACACCCGAAATGTGGGTAAGGACGCAATGACCGCTGAAGGTACCGTAAACCGCGCCGCCTTGCCTGCTATCTTCAATCCCGAAGATTTGAACGCCCTGGAACAAGCCCTTCGTCTGAAGGAACAAAACCCAGGCTCAACAGTTGGAATCCTCACCATGGGTCCTCCACGTGCAGGAGAAATTGTCCGTCAGGGACTTTACCGTGGCGCCGATACCGGTTGGGTTCTCACCGACCGCCTCTTCGCTGGTGCCGATACCCTTGCTACTTCTTACGCTTTGGCCACCGCCATCAAGAAGATTGGCGATGTGGATATCGTACTCGGTGGTCGTCAGGCTATCGATGGCGACACCGCACAGGTAGGCCCGCAGGTTGCTCAGAAACTGGGACTCAACCAAGTCACCTACGCTGAAGAGATTCTGAAAGTAGAAAATGGAAAGGCCACCATCCGCCGCATCATCGACGGAGGTGTGGAGACCGTAGAAGCTCCCCTGCCTGTTGTCATCACCGTCAACGGAAGTGCAGCACCCTGCCGTCCGCAGAATGCCAAACTGGTGATGAAGTACAAACGCGCCACCTGTCCTATGGAGCGCCCCAAGGAAGGCACTCCCTACGACTTCCTCTATGAAGAGCGCCCCTACCTCAACCTCAACCAGTGGGGTGTGGCAGATGTTGACGGCGACGTAGAGCAGTGTGGTCTTTCGGGATCACCCACCAAGGTGAAGGCAGTGAAGAACATCGTGTTCCAAGCCAAAGAGTCAAAGACCCTGACCGCTTCAGATGCCGACATTGAAGGAATGATCAAGGAATTGTTGGACGAAAAGATTATTGGATAAGAGATATGAATAATGTATTTGTATATGTTGAGATAGAAGGTACGCAGGTACAGGAAGTATCTCAGGAACTGCTGACCAAAGGTCGCAAGCTCGCCAATGAACTCGGTGTAGAGCTCCACGCTGTGGTTGCCGGCACCGGTATCAAGGGTAAGGTAGAGGACCAGATCCTCCCATATGGTGTTGACAAGCTGTTCGTGTTCGATGGCGAAGGACTCTTCCCCTACACCTCAGCTCCCCACACCGATATCATGGTCAACCTCTTCAAAGAGGAACAGCCGCAGATTTGCCTCATGGGTGCAACAGTCATCGGTCGCGACCTCGGTCCCCGCGTGTCATCATCACTCACCAGCGGACTGACTGCCGACTGCACCGAACTGGAAATCGGTTCGTTTGAAGACAAAAAGTCTGGCAAGACCTTCGACAACCTGCTCTATCAGATTCGTCCCGCTTTCGGTGGTAACATCGTAGCCACTATCGTCAACCCCGAACACCGTCCACAGATGGCAACCGTTCGTAGCGGTGTGATGCAGAAAGCCCTCTACGACGGACAGGCCAAGAACGAGGTCGTATATCCTGAAGTATCAAAATACGTAGCTCCAGAAGCCTTCGTTGTAAAGGTGCTCGACCACCACGTAGAGGCAGCCAAGCACAACCTCAAAGGCGCACCTATCGTAGTAGCCGGAGGATATGGCGTAGGATCTAAGGAAGGCTTCGACCAACTCTTCCAGTTGGCAAAAGTACTCCATGGCGAAGTAGGAGGATCACGTGCCGCTGTCGATGCCGGATGGATAGACCACGACCGTCAGATCGGTCAGACCGGTGTCACCGTACACCCCAAGGTATATATTGCCTGTGGTATCTCTGGTCAGATCCAGCACATCGCTGGTATGCAGGATTCAGGCATCATCATCAGCGTCAACAACGACCCCGACGCACCCATCAACAAGATTGCCGACTACGTCATCGTGGGCAATGTCGAGGAGGTAGTGCCGAAGCTCATTAAGTATTACAAGCAAAATTCGAAATAAATAATTTGGGAATTTAAAGAAGTTAAGGGAAGTTAGAGAAGTTAAGAGACAATAGCTTTTATGGCGTATAGTTTTGAAAATATCATAGCTTGGCAGAAGGCTCATGCTTTTGTTTTGTTCGTTTATCGAGTAACGAGACATTTTCCAAAAGATGAGATTTTTGGACTGACATCTCAGTTCAGAAGAGCAGCTGTGTCTATCGAAGCAAACATTGCAGAAGGCTATAAGAAACTTAGCAAAGCTGACAAACTCCGTTTCTTCAACATTTCGCAAGGAAGTCTTGAGGAATGTAGAGATTACATTATCTTATCTAGAGATTTAGATTACATCTCGCAAATTGAATTTGAAGAACTCCATACTGGCCTTGTAACGACAAGTAAATTTCTCAATTCATATTGCGAAGCTTTCGTTAACAATAATGCTCTTAAGGAAGAAGGAATGTAGTTATAAATAGTAGATCAAGGAAGAAAGGTGTTGTCCCTTAACTTCCCGAACGACCGTAGGGAGTGATAACTTCCCGAACGACCGTAGGGAGTGATAACTTCCCCTTAACTTCCCCTTAATTCCCACAAAACAAAAAAATATGGCAAACTATTATAGTGATCACCCCGAAATCGCGTTCCACCTCAACCACCCGTTGATGGAGCGCATCGTAGAACTCAAGGAGAAAAACTACGAAGACAAAGCCAAGTTCGAGGACGCACCCGTCGATTACAACGATGCCATCGAGAACTACAAACAGATTCTCGACATCACCGGCGATGTGGCAGCCAATATCATTGAACCCAACTCAGAGAGCGTTGACCTCGAAGGTCCACACCTTGAGAACGGTCGTATGATCTATGCCTCAAAGACATTCGAGAACCTTGACGCCACCCGTAAGGCTGGACTCCACGGTGTCTCAATGCCCCGTCGCTACGGCGGTCTCAACCTCCCCAACACCGTATTCTCTATGCTCAGCGAGGTCATCTCAGCAGCCGATGCAGGTTTCCAGAACATCTGGAGCCTCCAGAGCTGTATCGACACCCTCTATGAGTTTGGTTCAGAGGAACAGCGTCAGAAGTACATCCCGCGCGTATGTGCCGGCGAAACCATGTCAATGGACCTCACCGAGCCCGATGCCGGTTCCGACCTGCAGCGCGTCATGCTCAAAGCCACCTACGACGAGAAAGAAGGTTGCTGGCGCCTGAATGGTGTGAAGCGCTTCATCACCAATGGTGACTCAGACATCCACCTCGTACTCGCCCGTTCAGAAGAAGGCACCAAAGACGGTCGTGGACTCTCTATGTTCATCTACGACAAGAACCAAGGCGGTGTTGATGTGCGCCACATCGAGCACAAGCTCGGTATCCACGGATCACCCACCTGTGAGCTGACCTATAAGAACGCTAAGGCAGAACTCTGCGGAAGCACCCGTCTCGGTCTGATCAAGTACGTCATGGCACTGATGAACGGCGCCCGCCTCGGCATCGCAGCCCAGTCAGTAGGTGTAGAACAGGAAGCCTACAACGAAGGACTCGCCTACGCCAAGGAGCGTGCACAGTTTGGTGAGAAGATCATCAACTTCCCTGCAGTCTATGACATGCTCTCACGCATGAAGGCCAAGCTCGACGCAGGTCGTTCACTGCTCTATCAAACCGCCCGCTACGTAGATATCTACAAAGCCCTTGAGGATATTGAGCGCGACCGCAAGCTCACCCCCGAAGAGAAGCAGGAACTCAAGAAATACCAGCGTCTGGCAGACGCCTTCACTCCAATGGCAAAGGGTATGAACTCAGAATACGCCAACCAGAACGCCTACGATGCCATCAGCATCCACGGAGGTTCAGGCTTCATCATGGAGTACAAGAGCCAGCGTTTGTTCCGCGACGCCCGCATCTTCTCTATCTACGAGGGAACCACCCAGCTTCAGGTAGTAGCCGCCATCCGTTACATCACCAACGGCACCATGCTCAACAACATCAAGGACATGGCAGCCGCAGAAGTTTCTGAGGCACTCCAGCCCCTGAAGGCACGTGTTGAGAAGCTCATCCCCGTTTACGAGGCAGCCCTCAACCGCGTCAAGGACCTCAACAATCAGGACGCCCACGATTTCCTTGCCCGTCGTCTTTACGACATGACCTGTGAGATTGTGATGTCGCTCCTCATCCTCGACGATGCCACCCGTGCTCCAGAACTCTTCACCAAGTCAGCCAACGTATATGTTCGCATGACCGAGGAAGATGTTCTTGGTAAGGCAGCCTACATTCAGAATTTCCAGGTAGAGGATCTCGCCAGCTTCCGTGCTGCCGAAGAATCTGCCGCCGAGTAATCTACTCCCCCACTATACCAATCACCGCCGCAGTCAACCACTGTGGCGGTGATTTTTTCACCTCTACCATAACAAGACATCTCAGATTCCCATCAATGATTTCACTGGAATGTTAAGCATTTTGATGTAATCTACGCCAAAAAGAAAAACGAAATCTCATCAAATATCTCCCTCGTTGATTTACAACAGGTTATGGAATTAGCGCATACCAGTCATTGGCTTTACTTACTCTTCCAAAAGGCATAATACCATCACACACAACTTTGCAAGTTCGAATATCCCCAGATTGCTATTACTTCACTCGTCAGTTGGATTGCATCCATTGTTTTCTGGCCATGGCATAATTAAAGCGAGCTTTATTCTGCTCATCTGGCTTAACGAAAACGATCCACTTCGTGGCACATTTTCTCGCCATGGTATAACTCGAACCAGCTCGGTTCTACTCATCTGGCTTAACAAAAACGATCCACTTCGTGGCACATTTTCTCGCCATGGCATAACTCAACGAGTTCGGGAAGAAAGGGCTACCATCCCCCACAGGTTGGGGAGTTTCTCGTCGAGTTTTCGATAGTTTCTCGTCCGAGAGTCGTTCTTCTTTCGTTCGTCTCTCGTTCGTTTTTTGCTTGATCCTCGTTCGGTCCTCGTTCGGTCTTCGATAGACTAACGAATAAGCAACGAGAGACGAACGAGAGACGAACGAGGACCTAACGAGAAGTTAACGAGAACCGAACGATAAGCTAACGGGAAGAAATCAAGCCCTGGTCGGGTGTCAATCGAAAAACCATGATCCTTCTGTTGGAACCA
The DNA here is from genome assembly GCF_002251405.1 of Prevotella sp. P4-98. Taxonomy (NCBI): domain Bacteria; kingdom Pseudomonadati; phylum Bacteroidota; class Bacteroidia; order Bacteroidales; family Prevotellaceae; genus Prevotella; species Prevotella sp. P4-98. The sequence goes on from NZ_NPJC01000051.1 coordinate 96,870, forward strand.
GCTCGAGATGTTTGATGTGAGATTTGTAAACATAAATGAGAATTTTTAATTTGTAAGACTTGTGGTTTATTGCAAAGGCTTCTTTCTGGTTATGAAAATCAGCCTCAAAAGCGCGTGCAAATATACAAAATCACACCCCCCATTGTCAAGTCTTTGACTCAAAATTTAATTTTATTTAACTATAATATAATCTTTTTTAACACAAAAAGCCTAATTTTATAACTATACAGAGCCTTTTGACAAGAGATAAACACCCAAGCATTACAGTTGACAGTTAGGAAAAAGCGCACACGGATGGCACAGATTTTTTTCATCCACGGAACACACAGACAACCCGGAGTTTTTAGGTTATAGGTTATAGGTTATAGAGGTCAGAGATTCTAGTTGAGATTTTGTTTAAAGGTTTTGTTAGGGAGATAATCTTTTAACACACAATATTTCTTGCGAAGCAACATCTTAAACAAGATTTCCTCCAAAGATTTCTTGCCGTAGGCAACTAAGAAAAACATCCGTATAAATTCCGTTTAAATTCCGATGATCCGATGATCCGTGACGATACTCACTTACAGTTCTTACAGCTTACAGTATTACAGTTTTCGGAAAACAAAAGCCTTGGTGTCATTGACCAGTCCCTGTGGCATAAGACGGCGCACGTGAAGCAGTACTTCCTGACCTCTAATCGGAAAGTCGTGAAACACACTTTCGCGTGTAAATCCATTGGGGCGCAGGTCTTCTCCGTCGTCAGCTTTCTGCTCGTTCTCATCGAGATAAAGGTGAATCACCTGTGTGTCACCTTTCTTCTCGACACGTACAGTCTTCAAGTCAAACCAGTCAAGCATGCGGACTGGCAACAGGCATTCCGCTAAGAGTCTATACTGTTCCATTTTGTTCTAACGTTTACTCTATAAACATACACCTGCTTGCTTTTATTGTGCTATGCTATCCACACGCTTTTGCAAGTGACCCCTTAAAAGAAGCTGTTTTTATCCGATTGCGTTTAACCCTGTTCAAGTATTTTCTTGTCTGTCAAGAAATCCAGGAGTCCGACAGTCAATACTCCGAGTTCGTCTTCCTTGCGGTGGATATCATCACCTACAATGACAATCTTACGGAAGTGGTCATTGATTGACAATAAAGGACGTCGCTCTTGCTGTTCCTTTTCTGGCGTAGGCATGTGAAAGGCTGACTGGATATACACTCTGTATGGAGGGCGGTTCACCACAAAGTCTACCTCCAACTGTTTTCTGACAAACTTACCGTTCTCATCCTTACCACCAAGTTCAACCAATCCTACGTCCACATTATATCCACGACTGCGAAGCTCATTATAGATAATGTTTTCCATAATGTGCGTTTCCTCTTGTTGGCGGTAGTTTAGAATGGCTGCACGAATGCCGATGTCTGCGAAGTAGTATTTCGTCTCGGTACCAATATATTTTCTGCCTTTCACATCATAGCGCAAGGCTTCTTCTATCAAGAAAGAGTCTTTCAGATAGTCTATGTATTGTTTTATAGTGTCTCTTTTTATGGTTACCCCTTGTGCAGATTGAAAGGTATTGGCTATTCTCGTTGGATTGGTTGACGAACCAATGCCCGAGGCAAGCACACGCACCAATTCCTTCAATCCTTCTGGATTGCGTAGATGGTTGCGCTCAATTACGTCACGCAGATAGGTCGTTTCATACAGACCACGCAAATAGTCTGTTTTCTTTTCTTCCGTTTCAAGCAAAGCCACCTGTGGCAGCCCTCCAAAAGTATAGTAATCCAACCAAGCTTTGCGTATATCTCCACCAATACCACTAAAGTATTCGTCAAAGGTGAGAGGCCAGATGCGTATCTCGTCACCTCTGCCTCGGAACTCAGTCACAACATCACTTGACAGGAAACGAGAGTTTGACCCTGACACATACACATCTACATTCCTCATGTGTGTCAAACTAAGAATAACCTCCACAAATTCTTCTACAAGTTGCACCTCGTCCAAGACTATATAATAAGGTTTGCCATCATCCACAACCTTTGAATCTATATAGTCGAGCAAGGCATCAGGCTTTCTCAACCGCCTGTTTCGGAAATCATCAAGTTGTATTTCAATGATGTGATTATCAGTCACACCATGTTCCAACAGCCAGTTATGCCAGATGTCAAACAGCAGGAAAGACTTTCCACATCGTCTGACACCTGTTATAATCTTCACAAGTCCATTCCCACGTCCTGCGATAAGTTCATCCAAATATTTCTTACGTTCAAATATCATATTAGAGTACTATTTTTGATACTGGTATCATATTTTACACCACAAAGATAACGTTTTTATCTCGAAATACGGCATAAACAATGGAAAAACTGCGTCTACTAAGTAAAAAACAGCAAAACGTAGCTTCGTAAACTACACAAAAATGCTATATAGAGAATGCCACAGGGACATGTCATTGACATCATGATCATTGGGTTCTTACAGCTTACAGTATTACAGTTTTGAAAAGCAAAACCAAAGAGCAGAGTCCATATTTCAACCCGCAGATAATACAAAGAAACATATCCACAAGGCTTGCAGAAAAATATTAGCGTTTTTTATTCTTTATATTCCATAATATTTTATACCTTTGCTGTCAAAATATTGGCAAATGATGCAGAGACAATCACATCTTTGCCGCAAAGAAATAAAAAGCAAATACTATTAGCGAAAACAAGAACTATATGGAAGATGACGAAAGAAAAATCCAAGGGTATTTGGAGTGTGATGGTTCTATAGTACGTATATCATCATTAGAAGACATTAAGAACTTTATTACTAAATACGGAAAGACGGTAAACGAGATTTCCGATTTAGAGTTAAAAGAATTGACCAACAGAGATCATGACGCAAAAAACCGTATTACAGATGATTGCGACATAACCTCCAAGAATGATCCGTTAGTTCTTTTCTCTAAAACTTATGGGCTTGAAATAGAAAATTATAAAATCAAAGAAAGAACAGTGGATCTTGCAACTAAATTATTTCGCTGTAGCGACAAGGAAGTTCCGTTAAAGAACGTACTAATTCCTGATTCAGTAATTGCTATTGGTGATTATGCTTTTTTCAATTGCAATATAGGACAATTAAAGCTTCCTGATTCTTTAAAACATATTGGTACCCTGGCTTTTTATTGGAACAAGATTAAAAGTATATCTTTCCCTAAAAATATTCTAAGTATTGGAGACTCTGCATTTGGTGAATGTAAAGAATTAGAGCGTATAGAATTCAATGGCTTGCCAATGTGCATAGGGGATGTAGTCTTTAATGGTTGTACTGCATTGAAAGAGATAGTTATCCCACAAGGATCATCTGATTTCTTTGAAGAAGAACTATTCCCTATATCAAGAGAATTGTTTATTGAGAAGAATTCTTAAAGATACGGGACGGGCAATGAAATCAATCACAAGTGTTACAGCTTACAGTATTACAGTTTTCGGAAAACAAAAGCCTTGGTGTCATTGACCAGTCCCTGTGGCATATCAATCATCCGCTGTTGATTAAGCAAATAATTCTGCCTTTGTTGTTCTTGCTGTTTCTGTTGGTATTGTCTTTGATAATCGTTTCCTTGGGTAGCACTCTCAGATTCCTTTGAGTTGCCACTATTGTCAAGAGACTTGCCAATTAAGAACACGACAAGCATTATCGCAAAGAAGCACAAACAACCCCAATTAAACCGTTCTGAATCTTTCATTGAAAATACTATTTGAGTACAAAGATAAACAATTTCAATTAGACCCAAATAGTTTTTAATCAAATTAAGTGGTTTTATTGCACAATTTATATGGTATTGTGCAAAATGGAAGGAATGAACAGCAGAAAAATTGCATTTAACAAGGTGGTGTTGGAAGATTTTTGTATCTTTGCAGTAAGTTATTAACTTAAAACGTATTATGCCAATGGAATAAAGACAAAGAAGTGAGGACATATAGATAAGAAGCGTTAGCTTTCTATTCTTGCTTTTCGGATAATTGGGGAATTAGAGGAAAGTCACAAGGGTAAAAGTTGATGCTCACGTTTAGGCGTGGGCTTTTACTCATTGAAGTGACTAAGGTTATCCCAATACCTCCGAAAGCGTAGATGAAGATATTAGTCCACGTTTTCTTTTTCTGTCTATCATCAAAGGAAGAGCAATCGGTAAGAAGTCAAACTTATTAAAACAAATTGAATTATGAAAAAAGTATTGGTATTATTGGCGATGGTGTTAGGTGCATCTAGCATGTATGGGTTTGAGGTCGATGGTATTTTATATAATATTACCTCAGAAACAAATCAGACGGTAGAAGTTACACACAAAGATTTTAATGGCAATTATCAAGGTGAAATTATTATACCTGAAAGTATAAGATATAACGGAAAAACTTATACTGTTACCGCTATAGGTGATAATGCTTTCTATAATTGTTATTATATGACATCTATCACAATACCAAAGACTATAGTTTCTGTTGGAAAATATGCGTTTGTGGACTGTATAAGGATTGCCTCTGTAACCCTTTACTGTAAAACGGTTGGTAGATGGTTCAGTGAAATAAGTTCAATTAAAAATGTTGTTTTAGGAAATGGGGTTGAGTCGATTGAGGAAAATGCTTTCCTAAGATGTGGCATAACATCTTTAAGCATAGCAAACACTGTCAACTCCATTGGAAAATATGCTTTTTCTCAATGCAGTATGTCCGCTCTGGTTATTCCTAGTGGTGTAAAAACAATTGGCGTATATGCATTTGCAGGCTGTAATAGCTTAAAAAAAGTGGAAATATCTAATGGTGTTAGAACTATAGCCAATTACGCTTTCTTTGGTTGCAGAAAGTTAAGGAGTGTCACAATTCCACCAAGTGTTTCTTCTATAGGCTTAGGTGCTTTTAAGGAGTGTTATGACTTGAGAAATGTTAAAATGCCAGAGAGCATATCAAAAGACAAATACAGTCACTCATTCGAGGATGAGACCTTGCTCTATATCACCTTATATCGACCTGATAATGTAGAATCAGTAGAAGCAGATATAAATGATGCAGCAAGGGGGAATGTAGATGACCCCATTACAGAAGAGCAATCAAAAATGTATAGTGAGGCGTTGGCACAAGCCTACAAATATCTTGATGCCGCAAATAACAACACTGATAATGAGGCAGCTTATAAGGATTATATAAAAAAGGCAGATGATTGTTTTAAGATTATACAGTCGAAGAGAAATAGCGAGCAAATGTATAATCCTGAAGCTATTAAATTCTATCGAAGCCAAATTAGGGAGGCATTAAATTCCTCAAATCGTATCAAGTTTGAAGTTCCTAGTCAATTAGAAACGGAAATAAGAATCTTGTATGAGAAAGCATCAAATTGTATTGATAAAGCGAATAATTCTAAGTCAAAAGATGAAATCATAAAATATGTGAAACAAGCGGATGAATATTATGTGAAGATACTAAATATTCCAAACTTTGAATCAGTTATTCCTGCTGAATATGTTAATGGATATAGAGAGAAACTAAAACAAATGCTTGACATGATTAATCAGATGAAATGATGTGAGATTATCACTGCAAATAAGTGAACAAACTAAACAAATAGTATTATGGCATACTGCAAGCATTGCGGAAGCAAATTGGAAGATGGGGCTAAGTTCTGTCCTAAGTGTGGCAATCCTATAGAGGGAGATGCCCAAGAGCAACAGTCTGGAGATAACTCTTCTGGGCAAGAACAACCAAAGAAAATGGGTTGCTTGCAGAAAGGGTTAATAGCTATTCTTATTTTGGGATTTATAGGCTTCCTCAGTGAAAAATGTAATGGCAGCGATACAAAAGAAACAGAGGAAGTAACTGCCTCACAAACAACAAATGATGTTGCAAAGGAAGAATCAGAACAAAAAAAGCAAGAGGAAGTCCATCACGATTTCTTTGAAAAAGGGCACGAATATTCAGCATCTTTCAGAGTAAACCGCAAGCAAGGCTATGGATTGTCTGCCAATTACAAGTATAATCTAAAAATGTATAACGATGGCACAACTGAAATTGTAGAAGAAATAATAGGCGATGAATTTCCTGGGCATCCTGCTGAACTATATACTTGCAAAATCGACAAGAAAAGTGAATCGTATAGAGACGTAGCAGCTTCTTGGTATGAAGTAAAGTTTAATAGTAATCAAGAGTTGTATGTTGATAATGATGGCAATATTATTATACTTCGTGTGAATGGCAATGACAAGACCATACAAGAAGCAGTTACTAGTGGTGATTGCAGATTTGGGAAATTCAGTAAGAAAAAGCTAGACACCTCAAAAAAGTATATCTGTAAAACTTGCGGAAAAGAATTTAAACCTGAGAAGCAAGCCATTGTAAATGAAGAGTATTGTTACGAAGATTATCCTCAAACATGTGGTACATGCGGCAAGACTTATACAATCAGAACAGACAAAGAAGGGGATTATGGGTCATGTAAGGGTACTTGCTCAAGTTGTTTTGAAAAGTATGAGAATAAAAAAATATATGAAAGAGTAACTGGTAGAACGTATTAATTTAATAGCTTATGAAACAATGTCCTAATTGTGGCGCACAGATAGCGGACGATAGCCGTTTCTGTACTGAGTGTGGAAAAGAAATACCGCAAGGAACTGTTTGCCCCCATTGTGGAGCATCAATGAATGATGGTGATGTTTACTGTCAGAACTGTGGAAAGAAACCAACTGACACCCACATTGAAGCCAATGAAGTTGTCTATGAAGGGGAGAAGAAGAGCGGATTTAAGAAATATCTGCCATATATCGTTGGGGCTTTCGTGCTGTTAGCAATAATTGGTTATTTCGGTTCTAAAGATTCCAAGGGCAGTGATGATTCTGCTGAAGCAAATCTTACAACTATCGATAGTACAACTATTGGCCAAGTTGTTTCAAAGCAAGAAATCATTTGTGATTTAAAAGATATAGTTGAATTTCAAAATTTGATGCAAGGATGCTCTGGCTTAACAAGTCAAGCTAAAAGCAATTATCAAAAAGCTAAACACTCCATTGAGGCAATTGCAAAAAGAAATGATTTTACAATATATGAATATCATTATGTCAATGGGGATTTGGGACAAGGAGAAATGTCTTCTTATTGTTGTTATTTGTACAAAAACTGCACAATAAGTAAAGGTGAGGATGGCTATCCAACTTTCACACCAACTTACAAAGGTCATGGCTGTGTTCTTTCTGACGGTGAAATAACCGTATATGATAAAGACTCATACGATGAGTTAGTTAGGTGGATTAAAGAAAGATGTGGGAATAAACTGTATTCAGAAGCCGAAGGTGATGGAGAGGATGTGCATTATTATAGTGATGGCAAGTATTGTTATTATATTGATTGTATTGGTTCTGGAGAGTATCGTATTCCCATCCGTAAACAGATAGATGAAAACAATGGGACAACTAATACAAAAGATTTAAGCTGGCTCCAAGGTCATTGGGTATATGAACAAGGCAGTTATAATGGGCATTTCATTATTCAAGGTGACAAGTTAATACAGTATAGTAACATGAACTCTGGACGTGATGAAGCCACGTTCACAATTGATGGTGATGTTCTAAGAGCAAGGTTTAGTGCCAATGATGATATAGTTGTTAAGATTGACTTTGCAAATCAAAGAATTGATTACGGTGATGGTAATTGGATGCACAAAGTAGAATAACTAATAAGGTTGAATTATGAAAAAGTTTATGAGATTATTATTTGTGGCAATGGCTATGCTCATTGCTCATACGACTGTAGCACAAGAGAAACGTAACTATAGGGATATTGCGTTTGACTATTTGTTACAGAATATTAGTTCCATTGAAGCTAGACCTTGGAACGTAAAGGCTGACCATTACGATAAATTGTCAAATGGTGGTTATCTCGTTAAATTGACAATTGCAAGGACTTTAACACGGCAAGAGGATAGATTAGTGAACAATCAAGTCCAAGCCTATGGCGCAACCTTTAATGTTGGTGTAAGAAATGCAACAGTCAACATTAATTACGAGGACACAAAGAGCTATTTCGTGTTTGTTGATAGGTATGGAGAGCCTAGCAAATACATGGAAGCATCTACAAACCACGAAATTCATACATGGGGTGGCAATGCTTGGCTCTTAATGAACACGCATAAAGAAAGGGTCGGAAATAAAGAACTTAGCTACTTTAGTAATGCTGCATGTTTCAGCAATAAAGGTGAAACGATGTGGAGCGGAAGAGATATGAAGATATATGGTTGGGCATTTAGTGGAAACACTCTATATCTTGTTGGCACTTTGTGGGATAACGGACGTTCAATCGTAAGAAGTATTGACATTAAGACACAAGAAGCTAACGACAAGGTGGGGAATAGTGGCGTTATCCCTTCTGATATTGCTTTCGGAGAGAAGGGATTGACAATCACCCAATATGCAAGTAACGGACAATCTTCTGATTTTGTTTTCCCTTATGCAGCAAGTGATAGACAGTTTCAAATCGAGCAAGTCCTAAAGAGCTATGACTTGACAAGAGCCTCTGACCAAATTGCCCTTGGTGAACGTTACCTTAGCGGAAATGTAGTTGACAAGGACGAGAAGAAAGCTGTTGAACTGTTCGAGAAAGCAGCCAATCAGAACAGCGACATGGGATTATTGAAGTTGGCTGATTGTTATAAGAACGGTGTTGGTGTTTCACAAGACAATGCCAAGGCTTTCTCGCTCTATGAGAAATCTGCCAATATGGGCAATACCGATGCTATGATTGCTCTTTCCGACATGTACGCTGGAGGTGATGGTATTGAAAAGAACATGAGTAAAGCACTATTTTGGAAAGAAAAACTTGCCTTTAAAGGAAATATAAATGCTCAAAAGTTTATCCTAGCCAATCAGTCTGTAGAGTATGAAAAGGCAGACATAACAGCAGATGAAGCTTACAAAAAAGGACGTGACAGTTATATGGAGAAATCCTATGAGTGGGCAAAATTTTGTTTTGAAAGGGCTATCAGCTTGGGAAGCAAGGATGCGATGTTTGATTTCGGAAAAATTCTTTATGTAGGAGAGGGAATTGAGAGAAACTATTCTAAAGCCGTAGAACTTCTTAGTAAAATTGGAGAAGAATATAATCATGTAGGGGCACAATTGTGCCTTGCTCAAATGTATAAAGAAAACAAAGGGATTCCCCATGACATAAAAAAGGTCATTTATTGGACTACTAAGGCAGCTGAAAATGACGATGAGACTGCTATGGTTGCGCTAGCTTATTATTACAAATATAGTGATGAAGTAAAAAAGAACAAGAAACTGTCTTTTCAATATTGTGAGAGGGCTGCAATTAAAGGCAATCAAGACGCAATCCGTGAAATGGTTTTTAACCATGCACAAGGCGATGGAACCAAAAAAGATAAGTATTCGGCTCTGACATGGTTTGAAAAAATAGATGATTCCGAGATGCAAATGAAAGTTGCAGATAATTTTTTCAATGGTGTTGGGGTTAAGGAAAATGAAGAATTAGCAGCTCTAATGTATCAATCAATGTCTGATAAAGGCGATATTATAGCAACAAAAAAGTTAGCATTATGCTATCTTTCTGGAAGTGGTGTAGATTCAAACATCAACACTGCTTATGATTTAGCAATGAAGATAAGAAATACCACCCATGTTGGTGATGATGCTGATATATATTACATTGAGGGAGCTTATTATGATTCTAAGCTGCGAGGCAATCAGTATGGACTTCCTAATGGTTTCATGCAAGCAAAAGAAGCATACGAACGAGCCATAAAATGCGGACACCCATACGCAGCTAAAGCACTTGCAAGAATGAAATCGAAGTGGGGTATAAGATAAATTGTATAATTTAAGAAAAGAAGTAGAGTTGTTGAAATTTGCCAGATTTGAAGAACGTGTAAAACGTTTCCTACTCATGTAGATGGTGCTAGCTCTAACAGATTTGCACCATTCAAATTCAAAAGTTTGGTGATGTGATAAAGTTTTTGTAATTTTGCATATTATTCAAAAAAGTAATAGATTATATTATGAAGAAAATCTATTCAACAATTTTGTTGCTTGCAATGATGGTTGCAGCATTGAGTTTAACCGCTTGCGGTGGTGATGATGATAATAATGATATTAATCTCAAACAAGATTATGACATTCTTCAAGTTAACGGTGTTGATTACGCTTGTTACGGCTATCGCTGCATAATCACATATTCCTCTACATGGAATAAAACAAAAAACAGCGGTGAAATTTTGTTGCCATGCGGAAAACTATCTGATGCTAAGAAAGGCGAGTACGACTATGATTATATGTACGGCATCAAGCTAGAGGGCAGCAAGGACTTGAAGCAAGGAAGTAAACTAGAGGAATACTCCCTTCAGTTTGACAGTTCCGAAGATTACTATCATAAGTATAATTATACAAGTGGGTCTGCCACTGTTGCTGAAATTAGAAGTGATGAATACATAACTATCAAGTTTGATTCATTCATGGTTAGCAACAAAGAAGGAGACTCTTATGTATTGAATGGAACTGTTCAGCTGGACTTTGATGAAGATTAAGTTCACTATTGTAGGAAGTGAAAGTCACAAAATCGTCTGGAACCTCTGTGTTTAAAGGGGTTTCAGACGATTTTCGTTGTTCTGAGAATAATTGCAAATATCACTATGCTCTATGGGAATAGCAAAGTGAAAGTTTATAGGTCGAAATCCGCATACATAAAATTCTGTGGAGCGTGGAAGTCCTTAATCACTTCCTTGGGGTCAATGGAGTTGTCTAGCTTAACCACTTCACCAATCTTTATTGCATGAGCCATGTCACAGTTCTTGAAGTAGGCATCGAAATACTCTTTGTTAATTCCACCATCCTTATGTGTTTTTTCCCACATATAGGATTTCTTATCTTCAATCACTTCATCAATGGTGAAATAACCGACAATCCTACAGATTGGCTTGGTGGCATAGATGTAAACCTTATCCACGTCCGAGCGAGTGAATACCCTTTTACGGTACTCATATTTCTTCTGGCCACTGAATATCATCTTGCAGAAGTTGGGTCGGATGGATAGAATCACATTCATTGCGCACGTACATTATTTTAATATTGTTGGTGCAAAGTTACTAGAAAAGACTGAATCCTGCAACTGGATTCACAAATAAGCATAAAAAAAGCCACCACTTGAAATGAATATGAGTGGAAATGAGTAATTTTGTACCCAAATAAAGATGTGACTTGATGAAAAAGAATTGGTTGGTTTTTGCTAGAAGGGAAAAGTGCCATCACAGAGAAGCACTAGAAAACCTACACTTCATAGATTGGACTATGGAGCATAACAACTTTTCAATCGGTGACATTGTTTATATCTATCCCACAAATGAAGATGGTATAAAGTTTAAGACTGAGGTTGTTACCAAAAACTGTGAGCGTAAAGATGGTGATTATTGGGTTGATAAGAATAAAATAGATTCATTTCCTACCTACAGACTTGAATTAAGGAAAGAATACTTTGGTGATAAGTTGTCCGAAGAAGATTTAAGACGGTACGGTTTTAAAGGAGGGCAAAGCAAAAGGCATCCTCTATACAACAAGCCAGAAATGTTTGCCTATATAGAAACCATCTTCAATGATTCCACCCATATTAAGGTTTGCGGTGATAAGGTTGAAGAACAGATACGTTCTGGTCAATCCTTTGGATATGGTGGTGAAGGTGATTCTCACAAAGAACTTAAAGAGTACATCTTTAACAACCCCAATGTCGTAGGAATCGAGGATTACACAGAGAAAGAAACAGAGCATATCCTATTGTCGGCAGACCGCATTGATGTATGGTTTAAGTTGGCTGATGGTTCATGTGTCGCTGTTGAAGTGAAGTCTCACAAATCAACAGAGGCAGACATTTTACGTGGAATATTTCAATGTGTGAAATACAAGGCTATCATGGATGCAGAGGACAAGGTTCATCGTTCTGAGGCATCTAATTCAAGCATATTGGTACTTGGTGGCACATTGTCAGAGCATAACAAGTATTACAGTGATATGCTAGGGGTCACTGTCATTGATAACGTTAAAATCGTGAAATGAAATGATGAAGCGGTTAATATTGTTTTTCCTCATGGCTCTGTGTATGGCTACCGTTAGCCTTGCTCAGACATGCAGAGACAAGAATAATATGACCATTGTAAAGATAGAATCCGATGGAATTGTACGTAATGCCTCAAACATGAAGATTGGTTGTTTTGACCGTAATAATGTTATTAGGGATGCTAGCAATATGAAAATTGGTAGCATTGATGGAAGTACAATCAGAGACAAGTCAAACATGAAGATTGGCTCAATTGAAAGTGATGGAACTGTCAGAGACGCTAGCAATATGAAAATAGGCTCTGTGGAGAGGAACGGCACTGTTAGGGATGGGTCAAATATGAAGATAGGTAGTGCTGATGGTGTAAACCAAACCTATGCGGCAGTGTTTTACTTCTTTAATCTGTTCTGATATGGGAATGATGCAGTCATATATATAATGGAGGTTTCTCTCAAAACATGGAAAACTTCTATAATAAACCTCATAAATCACAGCCCCCTAAAATCTCTGAGTGTATCGACATCCATTGCGAGATACAAGCCGTGCCTTTCGCACAACTCTCGCAGATGGCTCCCGGTGAATCGAGCGAAACGATTCGCGCCAGAGTCATTGCCGCTCGCAAAATGCAGGAGGAACGGTTTATGGATTACAAGGGCATCCACTGCAATGCCCAAATGACGGAGCGCATGCTGCATCAGTTTGCCGAACCTGATGCCTCATCCATGGACATGTTACGCATGGCCATGGAGCGATTGAAACTCTCTGCCCGTGCCTATAGCAGGATTCTCAAGGTGGCACGCACCATTGCCGACCTTGATGGCAGTGAGCAGGTGCAACTTCCCCATATTGCAGAAGCCGTGGGCTACCGCAATCTTGACAGAAGCGACTGGTCAGAGAGGGGAATTTAACAATTGATGGAATTTTTAATATTACGCGTATATGGGTACGAATAACAAACAGGAAGCTTACTGGGTAGATGAATTAGGAGTAAAATATACGAAAGATAAAACATGTTTACTTCAAGCGCCAATGGGATTAAAGTGTTACACGGTTTATCACGGAACAAAAATAATAGGTGACAATGCGTTCTATATTTCAAAAATAGAATCTATAATATTGCCAAACGGACTTACTTGTATAGGAAATGCTGCATTTTGTGGTTGTGCTAATTTGAAAGAAATAAAATTACCTGATACCCTTACTGAAATAGGAGAAGGCGCTTTTTGTGGATGTCCTTTTGAATATATATCAATTCCAAATGATATAACAATAATAAGGCAAGACACCTTTTATGGATGTACCTCCTTAAAAAGTATTAATTTGCCCAATAATTTGCATAAAATAGGGAAAGATGCATTTAAAAGTTGTTGGAGCCTCAACTCGGTTAACATCCCTCAGAGTATTGATTGTATTGAAGAGGGCGCTTTTAGTTTTTGTAAAAGTTTATTGTCGTTAGAATTACCTTCTTGCGTAAATACAATAGGGAACGGAATTATAGAAGGATGCACTAGTTTGGAATCGATAATAGTTGATCCCAACAATGAAATATATAAAAGCGAAGATAGTAATTGTGTCATTGAAAGGAAGGGTAATGTAGTAATTGCAGGTTGCAACAAGACAAAAATACCATCTTCCATTGAAGTGATAGGGCACAGTGCATTTAAAAATTGTACAAATCTTATTGAGATTGTAATTCCACAAGGGGTGAAAACGATAGAAATAGACGCTTTTAGATATTGTACAAATCTTCGTAGATTACAATTTCCATCTAGTTTAATAAAAATTGGTAGTTATGCTTTTAGTGAATGTGAAAAAATCACTTCAATTTCGATTTCATCAAGAAAGATAAAAATAGATGATGTTGCTTTCAGAAATTGCACTTCACTCAATACGATTCATTTTGATACAATTTTTCCTAATATTAGTTTCTGTGCATTTAACGGATGTACAAGTTTGTCATCAATAATTGTTCCGAACTGGTTCCTTGTCGGTGTCTATAGAAGGCAATTGAATCGATGGAAAAAGATAATCAGAGAAAAGTTAAGTTAATGTATTTATATAAGGTATGGACGAACAAGGAAACATAATCATTTACCAGTCGAAAGACGGCATGGTTAGACTTGATGTTAGATTGGCGGACAATACTGTTTGGTTGACTCAACAGCAGATGGCAGATCTCTACAGGTCTTCCCGCACCAACGTTGTTGAACATATCAAACACATTTACGAAGAAGGTGAGTTAGAGGAAGATGCATCCTTGTCGGTCGATGCGTTTCTGTCGTTCCATGTGTCCAACTTAATCAGGAACTGACCGCATAGCGGAGCCATCTTTACTTCTACTTCGCCATTCACAATCACGGTGACCGCTTCGTTCATCACGTCTTGAAAGCACTTTACCGACATGACAGGATTCCCTTCTGGTGGCCAACCAATCTTTTCGTCCACAGCGACTCCGCCAAATGGAACAATGTCCACCTCAAAATCTAAATCCCCGTTCACGCCTTTGTAGAAGAACTTCTGCGTTTCTCCATGACGCTTGAAATGGTTATTCTCCAGCGTTTTGCAGATGTCATCAAAGGTTTGCCAGTCTTCTATGGCAATGGCTACATCCAAATCTTCCGTGCGGCGCTTTGGTTCATCGCCTTTCATTAGCTTCATGGCTACATCTCTTGCCCTGGCACCTACCACATACAGTGGCAACCCATGCTCTGCCATACATTTATTCAAGGCAACGAGTGTACTATATAGCCAGTCATTGCCAAGTTCCTCTTTCGTGATTTTATATTCCATTCTCAATCAGTCTTTGAGCCGCCTCAATGCAACGGCTATTGCCACTTCCCATCAAGTCAGCGTATATTAGAATTTTGGGAGCCGTTTTCTCGTAAGTATTGTCTTTCCAGAACTTCTGATAGAGTTTTATCCTGCCTTTCTCCTGGAATTTCACCTTCTTGGTCATCATCAGCTTGACACTCGGCGTTTCCGTGTAAATATCAAATAGTTCTGGCATCAGGTAGCGGTCAATCAAAAAGGCTCCACCTTCACCTCCCCAGCACATTCCATCTGGTAGTATTATTTTGTTCCAATCTCGTCGGCAGTCGGCATCCACAAACTCCATTTCCTTTAGCAGTAACTTCGGCTTCAGACTCTGATTGTAGTGAGTCTGCCAAACATCTAGCAACTCTTTCCTGTTTTTCAAAAAGCGTCCATTTTCTGTGGTAAGCACAAACTTCCCCCTGCCAAGTTCCTCTATTACGTTCTTGATTGTGCCAAGTGACACACCGGTTTCTTCATGAATAGTCCGATAAGGCTTATTGATATTTATTTCGTCAAGCAACAAATAAAAAATAACCTTCAGACCTGCTTCATTGAACGCTTTTCCTTTTGCCTCTTTTGGCAGCATTGCCTTTTGTCCGCTTATACGTATAAACATCGGAGCGGCAACAATGTTGCAGTTTCCGCTGCTCTCCACCACACTAACTCCTTCTTCAGGCAGACCGTCAAAAGATTCTGGTGAAAAATGGTTTGCTGCCAGCATCAGCGGCTTGTCTGTCTGCTCCTTAAGACTTCTCATGTGCTGCACAATAAGGTTGTAATTTGCCTTGTTCACTTGTGGCCTCACATCACAAGCAAATGTAACCCCGTTGATAGTGAGGTTATAGCCATAACTTTTGCTTTGTTCAGCTGCCTTGAATACAATATCTTCCAAGTTCGTTAATCGTCTCAGATTATAGACGACATCATTGATGATTTCTTCTTCTCTGACCATACTTGTTCACTGTTTTGTTTTTGTTCATGCATTTTGAACACTACAAATTTAATGAACATTTTCCAAACAACCAAACTTTTTGTTCAAAAAATGGTGTTTGTTCACGAATCTTGAATAAATATAATGCTTTGAACAAAAAATATGCATTTTCTAAAATTTTGCAGTCTTTTAAAATGGATAATCTCTTGATGATAGTGGGCGAAAGCTGATGTCATTGCATCGGTTTTGATGTCACAGGGACGGGTCATTGACATCATAATCATTGGTGGTTCTTACAGCTTACAGTATTACAGTTTTTAGAAAGGCACACAGATCATCGGAATTTAGACGGAAATTAGACGGATGTTTATTGTGTTGCCTACGGCAAGAAATCTTTGGGGGAAATCTTTTTTAAGATTTTGCTTCGCAAGAAATCTGTTTAAGTTCCGTTTAAGATCCGATGATTAATAGGCTACACAAAAATAATCTTTAACTAAAATCTTTGACAAAAATGCGCAACAGTACGTTGCTTTACGGGAGGAATTTGTTATGGATCGCATCGGAGATGCTCGAATTTTTGGAGTAGCGAAGACAGAGTGAGAGCGCGCTTTCACTATGCTGAGTCACGACAAAAATAACCTATGGTGTAAATCTAAAACAAAATCTTAAATATACTCTTCAAACAAAATTTTTCAACCATACAGGTCGAAACATTTCTAGATTTGTAACAACAAGCTTTTATTTTTATTCCGAAACAACCTATATAATAAAAAACTGAACTTTCACCTTTACGAAAGTTCAGTTTTTAGAATACATATTTTATGAATTACTTCTTACTAATACGGAATACCGTAACAGAGTTTGCAGGGAACTTATGTACTAAATGATTGCCATTGATACGTACCTGCTCCTTGTGTGGAACAACTTTAGTTGGAGCATCCAGGCAGTTTTCATCAAGACTACTTCCAGAAGAAAGGACTGTTGCCTCTGCCAGATCAGCCACCTTTCCGATTCCATTGAGCAGAACCTTTGTGGTAAGATCTTTATTGCCGGTATTCACAACCTTGACAATAATGTCACCCGACTTTTCGTCTTTTTGTGCACTGGCACAAACTGTCTTTCTGTTTATATCAGTAAGCGAAGCCTGCTGCACCAATTTTCCATCAATATATCCCTTAACCGTGAGAGGGGATACTTCCAGACGAATGTCATACCAACGTCCTGGCTCGATTGAATAGTTGATGCTATGAGAATCCATGATCGTCTGCATCTGATTGATGGAATTGCTATAACCACCAATGTCCCAACGAGTACGATTGTTTACTCCCTTCTGATGATGGAAGTATATCTGGAAACCATTTTCACCCGACAACTTACGAGCTTTCAAAGTAACAACATACTCTCGCCAATTGTCATTGCCAACAAAAGCAGTAACATCTGTTGCCAAAGAGTTTTGACTAAGTACACCATTGCTAACGTTCCATTCTCCATCACCCAGCATCTCCCAATCATCAATACTAGATGAGAAATTATTTTGATACAGCACTTTGCCCTTTGGCGTAGTAACCTTCAAGTCCTTAAACTCCGCAGTATTCTTCCAAGTACCCAGACCAATGCCACCTGAACTAGATGGAATATCCACAAGTGGACTTCCCGTCACAGAAACAGGCAGCGTAACTGTGCCCTGATTCTCAGCAAACATCTGCTGTACATAATAGCTAGGCAGACCATACCAACGATGGTTATCATAATTAATCAAGTTGATTGGCCAACGCTGATGCTCCACATTGCAGAACAAAGGAGCGTATGCAGCCATAGCCACCAAATCGGAATTGCGCTCCAATCCCGTCATAAATGCAGCTTCACCAATGGCTCCTCTGAGGTTACCCTTTCCACATTGACTAGTTACGGCATACTCACCAATAAACACTTTTTCTCCTCCACGCTTGCGATTGTCATATTTATTGGCATTGAGTATGAACCAATCTGGCGTATTATAATAATGCTCGTCAATCATCGCATGAGAAGGAGTTGAAGGATGTGAGCCACTCCAGTCGTTAGAGATGATTTGCATTTCTGGAAAACGAGTCTTGATGGCATTGGCTATCAACTCGAAATTCTTGAAATAGACACTACCAAAGTTCTCATTCCCCACTTCTATATATTTTAGTTTGAAAGATGCAGGATGACCATTGCGAGCTCTGGCTGCTCCCCATACGCTCGTTACTGGACCGTTGGCATACTCAATGGCATCAAGCGCATCTTGAATCCACTGGTCTATCTCATCGGACGGTATTGTCTCTTTGTGTGAGACTCCAGCATTAATACAGAACAACGGTTCTGCACCAAGGTCTTCAGCCAACTGCAAGTATTCATGATATCCTATGCCATGAGTTGCTGTATATCCCCATAAATTCCATAAAGGTATGCGACTGTCGATATTGCCGATGGTATTCTTCCATTGATAACGCTGAGAAATTTCCTCTCCTTCTACCCAGCAACCACCAGGAAAACGCAAGAAGGTAGGATGAAGATTGTCCAAGGCTTCACCCAGGTCTTTCCTCACACCGCTCTTTCCCCATCGTTTCTGAGGAGTAAGGCTAATCATATCCATACACACCTCGCCTTTTCCGTTGCCTTCAATGACAAGTTGTGCATTGGTACTTGCTTCCGTAGGAATCAATGTGGCTTTCGTATATTTCCAATGACCTGTTACATCAGAGATGTCAGTTTCTGCCAACACGTTGTCACCAACAACTATCTTGGCTTTCATATTTCCTTGATAAGAGTTAGGAGTGCGCAAAGCAATAGAGAAGTCATATTTCTCTCCTTTCTCCACATTCATGCCCCAGTAGCCATCATTAGAAAGCGTAAAATCACCTTGCACATCAACATTCAAAAACTGTCGGTTTCTGGCGTTGAGAGGAACTGCTGGATTTTTCGCATTAGAAAGGTCTGCCTTCCTCACTTTGGCTTCGCCTTGCAAAGAGCGGAATTGCCAAAAACATAACGAATCCGCATCCTCAAAAGAGCGATTGCGCACCAACTCAGGGTAGAGACCTCCATCCACAGAAAGATTGATATCCTCTAAGAAAATACCAAAAAGTGTAGGAGAAACTGCATGTAACGGCTTGTTTACATCGATTGTTATCGTTGTTTTTTGAGCAGCAGCCGTCATTGCCATCAAGACAAAACTGGAAAAAAGTGTCTTTTTTATCATTTTAAGAATATTTATAGTTAAAATTGTTCTGTGCAAAGGTACTCATATTACTTTGATTACCAAACAAATCTTAATTTTTTGATGTGTTTTGTTTTAAATTTTTAATGTAATCCATTTGTAATTTTTGAGGCATTCTATCATATGTTTTTGCGGCAATCCATCGGGTGCTTAAAAATAGATGCCATGGGGCAGGTCATTGACATCATGACTTTCAATTCTTACAGCTTATAGAATTACTGATTTTGGATAGGGAAAATAGGTTTCGCGAGGACTGTTCCTGTTTCTTGGACAACGCCAATTCACACTAGGCGTTATAGTTTACTGTTTCTGAAAACGGATGTTTTTTGGGGTTGCGCAAGCGCAAGAAATCTTTGGAGGAAATCTTTGATGAAATATGGCCTTTGGCCAGAAATCAATCATCGGATCATCGGAATTTATACGGAATTTATACGAAAATATAATCTTTAACAATAATCCGTGTCGTCCGTGTGTTCCGTGGATATTTTAGTAGCTTCGCAAGAAATAATCATCGGAATTTAGACGGAAATTAGACGGAAATAAAATCCGTGAAAATCTGTGCAATCCGTGTGCGGTGTTGAATGATGGGGAGGATCAGAAGGCATCGATGATGTGGTCGATGGTATGGGTGGTATCGGGGGTGCCTACGATGGAGATGATGTCGAAACGTAGGTCGCCATCGTAATATTTCATCTTGACGTAATGGTTGGCTGCCTGCTGGAGGTTGGTGATCTTCTGATAATCTACTGCCATTTCGGGGTCGGTGAACAGCCGGTTGCGACGGGTCTTGACTTCTACTATCACCATGGTGTCGCCATCCATGGCGATGATGTCGAGGTCGCGATGGCCACTCTTCCAATCGCGTTCGAGAATCTGATATCCTTTCTTTTCCAGATATTCTGCAGCAAGGGTTTCTCCCCATGTTCCGAGTTCGTTATGTTCTGCCATAGACTTATATATGATCAATCGTTGTTGGTATGTATCTTTTGTAGCATCATCTCTACCAATCGTGAAACGGCATAGTGGTCGATGGCTGACTCGTCTATCCAGATGTAGTCGTCGGACAGAGGTGGTCGGGTGGCTGTTTCCCACAGCCAACAGTCTGCCAGGATGACGCGATGGGTCAGTACGTGGCGCAGTTTACTGCACACGAGGGTCAGGTGGCCGCCTTTGGCGGGTAACGCATCGGGGGAGATCATTGGCGGTTCCCAGAGTCCTTGCCAGATGTCGCCTTCGGGACGTCGGCGAATGGCGGTCTGTCCGTTACACCTTATATAGATATAGGTGATGAGGCGTTCACTCACCTTGACGGTTTTGAGTTTTACGGGTAAGGTATCGACACGTCCTTCACGACATGCCACACACGTTTCCTGGAGCGGACACCGCTGACACTGTTGTCCTTTGGGGGTGCATTGTAATGCGCCGAAATCCATCATCGCCTGATTATAATCCGCAGCTTGATGTTCGGGCAGCAGCTGTTGTGCCAAGGCAGCAAACTCGTGTTTGCCTGCTGTGGAATTGATGGGGGTGGTGATGCCGTAGTATCTTGAAAGGACGCGATAGACATTGCCATCGACCACGGCAACGGGGAGGTCGAAGGCTATACTTCCTATTGCTGCTGCAGTATAGTCGCCTACTCCTTTCAGGCTGCGCAGCGCTTTCATGTCTTTGGGGAATCCTCCCATTGCCACCACCTGACGGGCTGCCTGCAGCAGATGTCGGGCACGACTGTAATAGCCCAGTCCCTGCCATAAGCGCAGTACTTCGTCTTCAGAGGCTTGTGCGAGGTGATCAACGGTAGGCCAGCGTTCGATGAAGCGTTGCCAGTAGGGTTGTCCTTGTTCAATGCGTGTCTGTTGCAGTATGATTTCCGAGAGCCAGATGGCATACGGGTCTCGTGTCTGTCGCCAAGGCAACATCCGTCCATTTTTCTGGTACCATTGCAGTATGGTGGTTGTGAAACTCATAGTGGTGACAAAGTTACTGAATCGGTTGCGAAAAACAAAATATCGGGGGATATTTTTTTGATCCACGGAGTACACGGATGTTTTTTAGTTGCCTACGGCAAGATGTTTTGGAGTAGCGAAGCCAGAGTGAGAGTTCCATTTCATGGCACCTTTTCTCGCCATGGCAGAATTAAAGCGAGCTTTATTCTGCTCATCTGGCTTAACGAAAACGTTCGCTTTCACTATGCTGAGTCACGACAAAACAAACCATAGGTAAATCTTTGAAGGAAATCATCGGATCTTAGACGGAATTTATACGAATGTTTTTGGGGGGTTGCGCGAGCGCAAGAAATCTTTGGAGGAAATCTTTAATGAAATATGGCCTTTGGCCAGAAATAATAATCTTTAAATAAAAATCCTTGACCAAAATGCGCTCGAGTTCCTCGCTTCTTGGAAGGGTTTTTATGGGGATCGCCTTACAGGCTCGAATTTTTGGAGCAGTGAGAGCAGAGAATAAATCCAAGAATTTATTCTTTGCCGAGTCGCGAGAAAAATAACCTATGGTAAATCTTAAATAGAATCTTAAAAATAATCTTTAACTATAATCCGTGTCGTCCGTGTGCGGCATTAAAAATCCGTGTGGGACATTAGATATTGTAGTTCTGCTTATAGCGTGAACTTATATCCTGCTGTAATATAGATGGCATGGTTGCGGGCGGTGCGAGAGTTGTTGAAGTCCCAGCCACCGGGGTTGTCTGTCTCCAGATTGATAGCTTGTCGCAGTTCGAAACAATAGGAGGCATCGAGGGTGATGTGTCGCCATTCGTAGCTCACTCCAAGGGGAATGCCAATAACGACATTGCGGAATTTGCTGCTCACATTCTCCGATTTCTTCTCTTTGTACGATTCCCATAGGTACATTGATGATACGTCGTTGCCGAGGTTCATCGTGCGTATGCTGTGTATAGTCATCTTATCCTTTGCCGAGAGGAGTATGCCAGCCTGCACACCAATATGTGCAGCCAAACCTTTCACACCAGAGAAATATGTTTTGATTTGCAGCGGCACGGAGAGATACGTCACGTCAAGTTTTTCGTCGGCAGACGCATATTTCTCTTTCTGTTTCTCAAATCCAGTGCCTATCAGACTGAAGTCGGCTCCCGTAAGCAGAGAAAATTTCTGCGACAAAGGAAACTCTACGCTTGCTCCAACAGTATATCCTGCTTTCCATTTCTCTGCTGCCGTTAGTGCAGTACCATTCATCTTGGCTATTGTTACGCCTGCATGTGGAATGACAGACACGTGACGACTTTCGTTTTGAGCTGTTGCCCACATAGGCAACAACATCATGATAGCGACTGCTATGATATGTTTCATTGCAATTATTTTCGTTTATAAGTATAACATTCTGTTGTATTACCTTGCTCGCGCGTAAGCTTCATACTGTTTTCAGTCTTGTCGCTTATAGTCCATGTTTCTGTATAATTGTATTGTGGGAAAAGGAGATCGGTCAAGTTTCCTGCAATAGTGATATTGTCACCCTTCAACATGAAGCATTGGTCGTAGAGTTGGCTTCCAAATCTATCCCATTTGTTTATTTTGTGATTTTCTGAAAAAGCTAATGTATGGTAAAACTGCTTGTTCCATTCATCGCCATTGAGAATATCAATATCGGTAACATTCTCGCCATTGATCATGTGCGTATAGTGGATGGTTTCCCACTTGCCAAGCAGTTCTGCAGGCACAGGGGCCTTCATGATCTCGTAGGCTCGCATCATCACATCAGGAAAAAGAAGAAAGGGAAAAATATCAAAGTGGGCGAAAAAAAAAAATGGGATTGCATGTTACTAAAAAAAAGAATGGATACCTTAATCTATGTTACATGAGTATGATAACAGATGAACAATCAGTAGTTTACATCAGATATAACACTTATCCACAGAATTTCCACACTACATCTTTTTATATAGGGGTCATCGTCATGCGATGGAAAATGAGACCGTTTCAGACAGGATTGCAACCGCATGAGAAACGCCACAAAACAATTATCATACGGTAAAAAACATATTCATTGCGTATAAAAATCATGTTGAGGAGTAATTTATAAAGACTTAAATTTTATTAATCAATAAAAAAAACGTATATTTGCACCACCAATAACGATTTTCTAAGAATCAATAACAATTTTAATAATTTTAAAGGATTTATAAATATGGAAAAGTACACCTTGCACAACTCTTTCGTTTTCACAGTAATTCTTCTCTTAGGATTCTGCGCCAACGTATGCGCACAGAACGAACAGTCGGAAGCAAAGAAGACTGTTTACATCGAGTATTTCAACCGTCCACAGAACCTCAGTTTTTCACAAGCTGAAGCTTTGCGCAACAAAGTGATTGAACACATTCAGTATCGCAAGCGCATTATTCTGATTGACGTGGATTCTGACAAATCGCTCAAACTGGAGCAATCACGACGCGAGAGTCCTGAAGCCTCTGCAGAAGGCGATATGGATCGTATGAAGACCATGGTGACCATTGGTGCCAACCTCATTCTTCAAGGTAGAATCAACTCGATTGCCACTAAATCTGAAACTGATAAAGAAGGTAAGCGCACTTATACTGCCACCTGTAGCTACACCCTTAAATTTGTGAATCCACAAAACGGTACCATCGTTGCCAGTGAGACCAACGAAAATTCCGGCCACGATGCATCGGAGGAAAAAGCCATTCAGAGTGCAGTGACAAGCGTTGGTACCTCGAATGCTATCGACAGATTGCTCGAAAACATAGCTCCCCTATACGGTCACATCCTCGAAATCAGCAAATTGAAGAAGGATGAAGCCAAAGAGGTTTATATCGATTTGGGCACATTACACGGTATCGACACCGAAACTTGGTTTAGCATCAAGGTAAGTCGCCAGATTGCCGGACGTACAGCCAACAAGGAAATCGGTCTTTTGAAAGTCAGCACGGTAGAGGGTGAAGACATCTCGCTCTGCAAGGTAAAGAAGGGTGGTAAAGAGCTCAAAGCGGCTATGGATCAGGGGGTCACCATCACCCTTCAGTCAAAATACGTCAGCACCCTCTTCGGTATCCGTATCTAAGACCAACGAGGAAAATTGATTTATGCAGCCATCACCCCTCGTCGGCCTGCTGACCGATGAGGGTTTTAAGCCAATAAACCACGAAGTATAGATATGAAAAAGATTATCTGTTTCCTGTTGGGACTGATGCTCTGCCCCAACCTTTTCGCACAAGTATATTCCAACGATGCCGAACTGGTGTCGGAGGAAAACGGTAATGTAACATTACGATCATCGGGCACTGCCGACAAGAAAAAGGAAGCTACCGCCCTCGCCATCAAGTCTGCATTCAACACGCTGTTTCACTCTGGTGTGGCAGGACTGAAAGGTGGTACTCCCATGATAGCCGTACCCCGCAAGGACTACGACTACCGTTTCTTCTCTGAGTCACGATACATCAACTACCTCACCGACGAACCCAAGGAGGTTGATGATATGAAGGTGACGAAGAAAAAGAAAGTGGTTGTGACGGTGACCATCAATACGAAGTCGCTGATTGCTGACCTACAGCACAACAGCATTGCTGTTTCGCCCACATGGGTGGATGGTAAGAAGCAGGTGAAAGCTACCGCCGCCCTCAATCCCACCATCGTCATTGTGCCAGAAGTGAACAGCAGCAATGGTACCGACTTTGAGGCGATGCGCAAAGCAGCAGAGAATAATGAGGCGTTGAAATATGCCCTCACCCGTGTCACTGCTGAATTTGCCAAGCACGGTTACAAGACCCGCAATTTTATCATTCAGCTGCAGAACTCCAAGAGAGATGAGATGATGCGCATGGGCAGCAAGTCGGACTTGAAGACCAAGATTGTGCAACAGTTGCCAGGCGACATCGTTGTCAAGGTTGATGCCAAAGTACTGGCAGACAACCAGAACCACATCGAGTGTAACCTCAACCTGAGTGCTGTGGAGAATCAGACCAACGGCAACCTCGCTGCAGCCACCTTCCCCAGTGGCAAATACTACAAGGGAAGTACAGGCAATACCGAACTCGTGGAGTATTCTATGAAAAAGATTACTGCCGACTTCTTCGAGCAGATCAAGAGCTCATTTGAGAAGATGGTAGCCGACGGACGTGAAATCTATATTGACCTGACCCTCTCACAGAGCATCAGCGACTGGGACTTCGACCAAGACAGTCCTGAATCGGGTAACAACTTCAAAGACGCCCTCGACGACTGGTTGCGCGAACATGCCCAGCAGAGTGTCTATGACATGAGCAACAGTACCGATAAGTTTGTACACATCGCCCTCAACATCCCCTTGTGGAATGCAGAGCGCGGACGTTCATACACCATCTCTAATTTCAGCAGCGACCTCCGCAAATTCTTCCGCACACAGTTTGGTGACAACTACAAAGCCACCATTACCGCACAGGGACAGAAACTGGAGATTGTCATTGAATAAATTCCAGGGACTGAGTATCAACAATAATTACCAAGAGTATGAAAAGACTGTTCACACAAATAGCAATGATGACGCTTGCCATCGTAGGATATGCGCAGAGCGACATCCATTTCTCAACCGTGAAAGCCACGGATAAGAATTTGCCTGCAGAAGTCATTGATGCACTCGACCTCAAGATGCACCAGGTGCTCAACCGCAACAGCGCAGCAGCAGCCGACGGGTATAATGTGTTTGCCATTGAACCAGCCCTCTCGCTGGGCGATGTGCTCTCTACCGAGGGAATGGTGCGCAACGTATCAGTTGCCAAAGGCGAACTGGTGCTCATCGCCAAGAATATCATCGACGGCACGGAGTACTACAGTCTGACCATCCCCGTGGAGGCTGATGCCGTAGGCGATAAAGACAAGGCGCTGATGAAGCTGGTGCAGAATATCAAGGTGACCAACCCCGCCTTCACCCGATTCATACGTACCACCCGTCAGAAGATAGCCGACTACTATGCCGCCAACTGCGCCATCATCTTGCAGAAGGCACAAGCGCTGTATAACCAACGCCGCTATCAAGAGGCTGTCATTTATCTGTCGGCTGTGACAGGCAACATTCCCTGCTACGATCAGGCTTATGCCCTTCAGCAAGAGATTGCCGCCAATATCCCTGCCGGTCCAGATACCGTCATCGTAGAGAAGGAAGTGGAGAAACCCGTCATCGTGGAAGTGGAGAAACCCGTCATCGTGGAAGTGGAAAAGCCACAGCCCGCCACTCCCGTCATCGACCAGAAGGCACCCCAGATGCCTCCTTACGAACTGACGATCTCGGTGAACGACCTCGATTTCCGCATATTGCGTTGCTACGGCAATAAAGAACAGAACCGCATCACCATCGAAACAGAATTCTGCAACCGCCGCATGAACACGGAAAAAGGTGATATTGAAATCAAATCAGCCTTCGACGAGAATGCCAAGGAGTTGGAGCGCTACAACTTCTCCGTCAACGAAAACGACAGCAGTTACGACTGGCGCAATATGCCTCCGAAACTGGCTATGAAGCAAGACTTCTACCTCATCAAGGCAGACCATTTCATCCCCAAGATTTCATACATCAAACTGAAAGTGCGCGATGCCATCATTGAGATTCGCAATCTGCCAGTAGAATGGTAGCATAACACCTACTTATAAATACAGACCATTATGAAACGACTGATAACCCTCGCATGCATGATGTTCGCCATCGTGACGATCTATGCACAAAACAAGGTGGTGGAGAGTAGTGCCAAGAAAGTGCCCGCATGGCTCGGCACAGCCGTAGAAGGCAAACTCGTGGTCAGCGTGACAGCCCCCACCTTAGCCCAGGCACAGGTCAAGGCGATGAACGAAGTGACTGAGCGCATCATCCTCTCGGTGGCCAGCAATGTCAGCGTGACACAACGCAACGTGGCCAGCGAAACCGTGACCAACGACGGTGTGGAATCGCGCGACGAATACAACCGCATCGCTAAGATGAAGTCTGCCAACCTGCCGTTCCTCAAAGGTATCTCGCAAGCCAAGGTGGAAGAGGTCTATTGGCGTCGCATGCGCGACAAGCAAACTAAGAAGGAGTTTTACGAGTATTCGGTGCTCTACCCCTACTCTCGTGCCGAACAGCGCACACTACAAAGTCAGTTTGAGAAGATTGATGCTGAGAAAGTGGCACAATACCAAGCCCTGGAAGACGGTATTGACGATATTGCCGATGTGGCAGACATCAAAGCCGCTATCACCCAGTTGGCAGCATTGAAGGAGTACTTCTTTGATGATGTCCGCGTGAAACAAACGGAAGGGCTCATGTTGCGCTACCGCCAACTCTATGACGCTCTCGCCATCACCGGACGCTTCACCGACGACAATACCTACCTGGTACAAGTATTGCTGAAAGGCAAACCCGTGCGCGTTGCCAAGGTGCCCACCGTTAAGTCGAACTGCGCCGGACAAATCAGCGTAGAGCCACAGGACGGTGCCTTCCTCATCAGTTTTGACGCCACCGACTGTTTGCCCGAAGAAGAAAACTTCCTCGACATACAGTTGCGCATAGAAAACAAGAAGCTGCAACAGCGTGCCATCATCGGTGTGGATGCCGATGCCACCATTAATATTGCGCAAGCCGTAGTGCCCGAAGGCAAGATCATCCTCACCGCCAATGCTGTCAACAAGCAAGACCGCACCCTGACCGACATCAATATCCGCATGACTCTCAACAACCGTCAAGGCATTACCTTCGGTCTGAAGAGCATCGAACTTGAAGTGCCCGAACTGACCGCCCCGTTGGTATTCGACGACATCGACGCCATCTTCGGTTCTAAAGGCATTATCCAGGTCAAAGCACTGGCAGAAGGCACGATGAAAGCCCGCACCACCAAGAAGTCGCGCTTCGCTTTCGTCAAAGGCACCATCACCGTGGTGAACCCCACCACCAATGGCGTGGAGCGCATCAAGGTGTCACTCCCCTACACCACCAACTGGGAAGAATAACCCGCAACCGTTTATAAACTATTAAATAATAACTCAAAAAACAAGAAGATTATGAAACAGCGTATTTTCAACCTGCTGCTCCTTGCAGCCATGATTCTGTGTGGTTCAACCATGGTTTCGGCACAGTCGAAAGCCCTGGCAAAGGACATCAAGAAAACCACCAAGGAATGGAAGAAGGCTGGATGGACCATGCTTGCATCAGCCTCAACCATGGATTATGCTCTGACCAAGTATCGTACCTATATTGAAGGAGACGAGGAAAACCGTATCAGCCTCATCGGCATTGCAATAGGTTCTAATCCCAAGATTGGTCGCGACAATGCTACAATGAGTGCCGTTTCCAACTATGCTATGCGTGCGAAAGCTCAGGTAGTAGGTAAAGCCAAGAGCATTGCCTCTTCAGACAATAGCAGCATGACCACCGAGGAAATTGATAAATTCGGTCAGGCTTACGAAATGGCTGTCAACACCAAGATTGCCGGTTTGGTAAAAGAACACTTCGCCATGGTTCGCAACGTGGATGGTAAGAAAGAATTCCAGGTATTCCTTTCTATCGACGAGACACAGGCCAAGAAAGCCCGCGAGGCCGCAGCACGCGAAGCCAAGCAGAAAGCCGCTCTCAAGGATCTGAGCAAGGAAGTAGAAGACTTCATCGGTGAACCTGTAGCTCAGGATTAACCGACCACATATCGACAATCCGAAAGCCGACCGCAAGGCAGTCGTATGCTTCGGATTGTCGATTTTTTCATTATTCACAGACTGTTCACCATTAACACCTTCAACAATGAAAAGACTCGTTTTTCTCGCCGTAACAGCGTTGGCAAGTATTCCTTTGTCTGCTCAAGTCGTTACTGACGATTTTGACAAATTCATCCAAGAAGAGAATGCCTCGTTCGACAAATTCATCGACGATGCCAACAAGGAGTTTATCGAGTTTCTGCGCCACCCATGGAAAAAGGCAGAAGCCAAGAAACCCGTGGAGCGACATACCAAACCCGAACCTCCGAAACCTGTCATCTACGACGAGCAAAAACATCCTGAAGATACTCCACCAGTGGAACTGACCATCAAGGATATTCTCAATCAGACCACTATCGAAGGACAGCAACGTCCTACGGTAGAGGTGAAGAATGTGGATCAGTTGACCTTCGACAAACCAACACCCAAACCACAACCACAACCCAAGCCAACTCCAAAACCTACTGTGATCGTGGCTAAGCAAAATACACCCACCATCATTGGAGGTAATACACCAAAAGTAGAACCTGCGAAGCCACAGGCTACACCAGTTAAGCCGCAACCCGTAGCACCTAAAGCAGAACCGACAACACCTGCGAAACCACAGACGACACCGGTTAAGCCGCAACCCGTAGCACCTAAAGCAGAACCGACAACACCGGCGAAACCACAGGCGACACCGGTTAAGCCACAACCCAAGCCAAAAGCCAAACCCGCTATGCAGAGTTCGTTGCAAAAGGAATTCTACCCCAGTGTAGCCATCAACTATTGCAACACCAAACTCTATATTGACGCATCAATGAAAGGCGTTATCAATATCACCAGCAGTCAGGAATGTGCCGTTGCCGATGGTTACGAAGCATTATGCCGTTCCAACTACAAGCCCCTTATTGCCAACTGCCAGCAGGCACAGAAAGACTTCCGCCTCAACGACTGGGGAGTATTCCTCTTTGTGAAAACCGCAGCCGAAGCCTTATGCAACGATGAAAACAGCTGTATTGTCATGCAACAGTTCTTGCTCAACGAACTGGGTTACCGTGCGAAGATGGCACGTCGTGGCGATCGCAACCAGTTGTTATTGTTTGTTGCCACCGACTGCATGGTCTATGGTCACCCCTATTTCACCAAAGAGGGATTGAACTATTATAACATCAACGGCACGGAGGCCTGCACATTCTATATGTGTAATCAGGATTCGAAGAAAGCCAAGACTCCCGTTGCCATGCGCCTCAACAATGTTCCAGCCCTCAACAGCGGCGTAGTCAGTAGGCAGCGCACCAACAAAGCCGGCAATGTCAGTGTCAGCGTTAATGTTTCCAAATCGTTGATGGACTTCTATGCCTCCATGCCCCAATGCGACTATGGCGTCTATGCCAAGGCACCCGTAGCAGGCAGTTTAGCCCAAGAGGTGCTCGGCACATTACGTCCCCTTGTACAGGGAAAGAGTGAAGTTGATGCTGCCAATCTGCTATTGAACTTTGTGCAGACCGGTTTCAAATATGCTACGGATGAAGAACAGTTTGGTTTTGAGAAGCCCTTTTTCGTTGAAGAACTGTTCTATTATCCTGCCTGCGACTGCGAAGACCGTTCAGTACTCTTCGGTTGGCTGGTTCGCGAACTGCTTGGCCTTGATGTCGTTTACCTCGACTATCCCAACCATATCGCCACCGCCGTACAGTTTAAAGGCGATGTGAAAGGCGATTTTCTGACCGTCGATGGCAAGCGTTACACCGTATGCGACCCCACCTATATTGGAGCTTCCATCGGTATGACCATGCCCAATCTGCGTTCAGCAGGCGTTTCCATCCTTCGCTATTAACCCTCCTGTCCGAGTTGGGGATGAGCCATCACTTGTAACAATAATGACCGACATGGTACGATGTCGGTCATTATTGTTTTCAAGGGTTATTGTGCTTTGCAAGATTCTTATACTAAAAATCTCCGCATCAGTTTGCAGGATTCAGCGGTGTCATGTGGTAGCCCATGGCAGAGAGTTGCATGGCCATTCCCATGAGATAGAGTTGGTGGAGACATTGTGTATAGGCCTGAAAAGCCTCTTTGGTGCCAGGCTGTATATGTTCGTGACGCAACATATTATCGGTGCGCGAGGCACACTCCGCCACGATGTCCTGTGTTTTTCTGCGTCCATTCTCATCGAGTCTGAGCACATCCTCCATGATATGATCATCCATCGCATCGTAGCCACGCGCATCGCGCAACAGTTCGTAAAGCTGTGGATCAGCATTATAGCGCATCCAGTCTTTGTCCCACATGTATGCGATAGCCATGCCGATAAACATCATCCATCCCAGCGAAACGGTAGGATAGGCAGCAAACTCCCTGATGCCATCAGGGAGATAAGCCTCTATCAGTTGTTTCCATCGTCCTTCTACATCAGGACATTCAGGCAGACGCTCATCCACCACTTTCATTCCCAGCAGATAACGGTGCAGGTCATCGTGCAACCGCTGTTCAAAAGTTTTTTCCATATCTTGTCTATTAGTATTCATACGTTGGCGGACAATGGTTGCATCGCCTGGCGACAGTACCTTGTCCATACTTAATCATCATCATTCAATCTACAAAGATACAACATTTCGTTGGTTTTCCTATCGTTTTTCAGATAAAAAAGCTCCCATGTCATCCGACATGGGAGTAGAAAAAGGATGCATTCCGCAAATCTTCACAGACATAGCATGGAAGCATCTATTGTTTGAGAGTGTTTATTCATAATCAGTCATCAGGGTAATTGAGCGTGTTTATGCTATTATTTGCGCCCCATCAAATCGTCGTTGCTCACTTGTTTGGCAGTCTTCTTGACCGATGCTTTCAGACTTCCGAAGCGATAAGACACTCCAAACTGCAGATTCCAGTTAGGACCATCAACACGCTGACTGCCGATGTAGTCACCTTTCACGTAATGGGTTTTGATATCATTGCGATAACTGCAACGCACAAAGGTGGTAAGTCGATCTTCTTTAAGGAAGGAGCGACGGAGCGACACGGAGAAGTTCTGCCATGCACAGTCATAACTGTAAAGCGTTGTCGGAGTGCCATAATCGAAATATGCAGACAGGGTCAAAGCCAGTTTGGCAGGCAGTTCCTGTGTCAGTTGATTATAGGAATCGAAGTTCCATCTATGCATGGCAAGTCCAAGTGAAGTATTGGCTTTGTCCACCCAAGTGACGGTGCTATTGCTCACGAGTTTAGTGGTTGGAGTAATCTGCCACTGGATATAAGGCACGACCTGGAAGTAGTTAACCTTACCACTATTGTCGTAACTCGACATGAAGCGATTGTCTTCCACCCATTTCACTCCGGCAATAGCATCATCGCAGAGACTGAGTGAGGCATTGAGACCGATGGTCAGTTTAGTGGTCATGAGGTTATATCCGAGTGTGAAATTATTAGCTTTCGACGTGCCCAAATGCGGATTTCCGTAGCTGACGGAAATTGGTGTTTCGTTATGATACGGGTTCAGATAACTGATGCCCGGTCTTGACAATCGCATGGTGTAAGCGAGTTTCAGCGAGTTTTGATCATTGATGCGCCATGTCGTGCGAATAGACGGAACGATATCGTTGAAACGTTTGCTGAAATCATCTTGTGAACCGTCTGGCCATGATCCCTTCATGCGTGACGTCTCGTAGCGCAGTCCGGTAGCAAGGGTAAATCCACCGAGACGATATTTATATTCAGCATAGGCAGCCCCCACATCGGTCTTATGGTCAAACTTAGTAGCTGGCGAGCGTAGGAGTTCGCTGTTGAGGTATTCCCTCCTGAGGTTATCACTATTATTGAATCGCATCACATACTTACCACCCACATCTAATGAATGATGCTTGCCAAACGGACGTTCATAGTCAATCTGCAGGGTATGTTCGCTGAAGGTAGTATGATTGTCAAAAGACTGGCTGTCATATTCCCCATAGTTCAAACACTGTGACAGGTCTAAGCTTCCGTCACTATGAGAACGGGTGGTAGAAAACAGATAGTCAATGGCAAGGAGTTCGCCCTTTCTGCTGAAATTATGCTGATAGGACAATTGCAAGTCGATATCGAAATAGCGCGCCAGCACATCTCTACTGTCCATCTGCATGCTATAGATTGGATTTCCAGCAGCATCGGTCAGTCGGGTATTTTTTATTGCATCATCTTTCACCCGATAGGCAAATCCACTTGCCGCCAGGGTCAAGAGATTGCAGGAGTCGAGTTCCAGACTGGCATCCATGCCATACCACATGTTTCTTCCCGGATTGTATGTTCTCCGTTCATCGTGGTACCGGTTGTTGGTGTCGGTATAGACATAGTCAGTTGTTTCTGTCTGATGCCATTTCTGAAATGCCATACCGAAATACGGCGCGATGGTGAGTTTGCCTGTCTGTGCTGTAAGAAAGAGGTCGCCATTGTATGGATTGCCACTATCTCCAAATGTCCCGTGCGAACTGACAGTACCCGTCAGTCCTGTCATCTGGCTCTGTCGGTCCATCACGATATTGAGGATGCCCACCAGTCCTTCCGCATCATATTTAGCTCCAGGCTCGGTGATGACCTCGATGCGTTTCACCATACTTGCCGGCAGTCCTTTGAAAAGTTCCTTGGCATTGTTGGTAAAAGACTGGTCAGGTCTGCCATTCTTGAATATTTTGAAATCACTCGAACCCTTGACCTTGATCGTACCATCAGCATCGACGGTAACAAACGGCACTTTCTTAAGCATCTCTATCAGCGGATTGGTCTTTGCCTCAGGGTCGGAAGCCACATCATAGCTGACGCGGTCGTCTTTAGTCTTCACCATTTGTCGCTGTGCCTTAACGGTCAGTTCGCCCAAACCCACATTTTTATAGACATCAGTAGTGTCGGTGGCTACTGCAGCAGAGTCGCTCTGCGCCTTCGCTACAGGGCATAGGAGTAGCAGTATGGCTGCCCATACATATCTTTTCATCATTGTTTTGTGTTTATGTTGTGTATGTTTATTTCTTTCCGAGATAATCTATGGCTTGTTTGAGCATTCCCTCAAGATAGATATCTCCGCGAACGGTTTTGTTCATGATATTAGTCATATCCAAAATAGTATTCTTACATGTTGTCCGTTCGCCATAGGTCAAGAGACTGCTGTGATCTTTACACAGTGCCACTATCTTAGTAGCGAGCCCCACCTGCAGCATTTTCTGGCTAGGGTCTTTGATGGCATCGAGGAAAGCCACTCTGAGTAGTCCGAACTGAGTCATAAACTCCACATCATTGGTGACCTTCGACGGTTTAGCAGTCACATCATCTACCGACAGATCGTCAGCTGTTTTGCCGTCGTCTGACACACTAACCTGTTGCAGGGTTTTATTGCCCTGTTCGTCATAGCGCTCGATGATGAGCGTATTGCCAGAAAGAGTGCTACGTATGCGATTTCCCTTGGCGAGACTCGACAGGCTGTTCATCGTTACGCTTTTAGCAGCTTCTGGAGTCATACCATAGATATGATAGTAGTAGCAGTGGAAATCCATTCCTTCCTTAAACCACACAAAGGCATAGGCATGGCGGCGAGTAGAGTCAGACGGTTCCTTGAAAAAGGTAGAATAGTAATAGTGTGACTTATTGCTTCCCAATGTCACCCCATACTCATTGTTTGGCCCATACACCACTTTCTTGGTGTTGAGTGTGTTCATCTTTGCTTCAGGTTTTCTTATAAAAAAGGAATAAGCACGGTCCTGATCCTTTAACATGGCTTGT
This sequence comes from Prevotella sp. P4-98, assembly GCF_002251405.1. Lineage (NCBI taxonomy): Bacteria > Pseudomonadati > Bacteroidota > Bacteroidia > Bacteroidales > Prevotellaceae > Prevotella > Prevotella sp. P4-98. The sequence continues at coordinate 131,317 of NZ_NPJC01000051.1, forward strand.
TCCATTTGTTTAATGAGGTTTTTATTGCTCTCCGGTATTTTAAACTCCGTAAACTTACAGTAAGTGGTTGGCGAGTCGGTTCGATCCTGATAATCGGAACGCGACAACAGTTCAACCGTAGAGTTTCCAATAACCTTTTGATAGGCATTCTGGATTATTTCCTGTGCCGAGGCACTTACAGTTGCCCACATGGCAACCATGGTAAGTATTATTTGTTTCATTGTTGTATAGTTATTTGCTTATTGTTCTACATATTCTTCCTCTTCGGCATCAAGGGCATCCATAGCCTGGAGGTATTGCATCTTACTATCGTTGAGTTCAACCATCTGTTGCAGTTGCATGGCTTGGAGCAAGAGTTCTGCCTGTGCCACGGCTTCATCGAGGTCAGCCTGACTGATGGCCTTGTCCACCGTCTTGGTAGTTCCAGTCTCAGCCAGATATTCTTTAGGAGGCGGTGGAACGCTGTGTAGTCGACGTATCTTCCGCTTAGTGGTTTTGGCGGGCGGTGTGATACTGTCTAATGGTATCTGACGTCGATCCACTGCCACGGTATCGGTTTCAACGGGAGTGATGGCCGGTTGACTTTGTGCTATCGGCTGCGGTTGGTCAGTAGTATGATTCCAGAGTGTCAGTGCGCCAACCAGCAACACAGCCACTGAGGCAGCCGCCGCCATCCAGCGCAGTGGCAAGATGCGATGTTTCTTCTCAGGAGCGTCTGTTTCTACAGGACGAATGGTTGCCGTATGATCTTCCATTCCGTTTTCAAACATGCGGAACATCTCGCAATAGGCCTGCCAATCGTCGTTCGAGATTCCTTCGGGACGGTCGGCATCTGTTGCTTGACGGAAGAAGTCAGCCAGTTGTGTTTCCTGTTCAACTGTCGTTTGTCCATCCATGAAGCTTTCGAGCAGATTGATGAGTTGTTGGTTTGTCATTGTCGGTTCCTTTCTTTGATATCATTAAACAGTTTTCGGCGTGCTGCCGATAGCATGGTTGCCACAGATGCTTCGCCTATTCCCAGTAGTGCTGCAATCTCAGCGTTGGTGCGTCGTTCAGTCTGTCTGAGTCTCAACACCTGCATTTCTCTGGGTGGCAGTTGTTCGATGCGTTGTCGCAGCCATTGTTCGCTTTCCTCCCATTCCATCTTCCGGTCAGGTGTATTGGTGGTGGGAATATCGAGAGGAATGACTCTTGTCCCACTATCTATACTGACCGATGGTCGCCGTCGTCGTTGGTGGTCAATGGCAGTATGTCGAGCCACGACAACAGCCAGTCTGACGGCATGTGTTTCGTCGTGTAGCGTATCATGCACAGCCCATAGCCTAAGCATTGTTTCGCTCGCCACATCGTCGGCATCATCGCTATCGTTCAGCATGCGCGATGCCGTTTGCCAGGCCTTCATGCGCAATTGTTTTGCCGTATGTTCAAACTGCTGTTGGTTCACCTTCAGTATCCTTCCTTGTCTTATGCCGTATAGTTTTAAGGATTTGCCACGATGCCGTTCACCGTATCATTGCCTTGGTTTCTTCCTGTTCTGTCAATCACATACGACCGCTTTCCGTCATATCTTGTGGCATTGCTGAGATTGGTATATTTCAGTTTCTTGTCACTAACACTTCCTGATCCCATGACCGATTTACTATAGTTAGCAGTTCTTCCCGATACACTAACGTCTCCTGATCCTGCCACTACGCAATTCAGTTTATCACTGCAATCCACTTGTGCCTTGACCATACCACTTCCACTCACAACGAGAGAAGCATTGACAGCTTGCAGCTCATCAACACTTATGCAACCTGACCCTGCTACATTGCATGTGGCAGTTCCTACGCTGGCATTTTTCACATGTATGGATCCAGACCCTGTCACATTCATAGTCAGCATGGATGTTTGAACTTTATACTTATCGACTTCAACCTCTGCGCTGCCTGTCACATTGATCACATTGATTGCAGGCGAAGTGACATAGATGGTAACCGAACCGTTGTTTGATCCATTGCCCATATAATAAATGCCGCCAATCTTGGTGGTCTTGTAACCGATATTGAGGTGCTTATCTGTTTGTTTGATTTCGAGGCGATCGATTTCTTCTTTGTCACCCTCCAGACGCACACTATGTCCGCTACCTTGGATATAAACCACTTTGGCACTACCAAGGATATTCAGAACAGTAAAAGGTTTGAGCGGTTTGGTTTCCACTATCTTCGTTCCTGCTGCGACAGTCAATACTGTCAGCAGTAGTACCAGTGTTGTTGTGATACATCTTTTGTTCATAGTCATTGTCTTTATTCTGTTTTTGCTGATAACGATTTGGGGCTTTTCCCTGCGTCTTTTATACAAATAACGAGAAAAAACAGCAGACTCAATGACAGGCAACGCGATTTAACACTATTTTAACATCATATAAACTTTTGGAATTTAACCTCGCGTTAACGCAAAGAGCCAATCGGAATTTAAGACACTTGCGCACAAGAACGAAAAAGTCACGTTGTGTAACACAACACTTTTGGCATGACATTTGTCTTTGGCAAGCATGATTTCGTATGAAAAAGAGGTATGGTAAGCGAAAAAACGCATTTAAAAACGATAAAAGGTGAGTTTTACAAAAAGATTAAGTAATTTTGCAGGTGCATATAAAATTCGTGATACGATAATATCCCGTGGCATGCTTCTTCGCTGATGAAAGATGGCACACGATATCGGTCACGCAGTCATACTACTATCACAAATCAAATATCGTGGCATGAGCCAGTCACGGTACATTATAATTAGAAACAAACAAAAAAGTAAAGTAATGAATATTTTCAACTACATCATTCAAATGGGTGCATCGGTGATGATGCCCATTCTTTTCACGATTATCGGTCTGTGTATCGGCATGAAATTTGGCAAGGCACTCAAATCTGGTCTGTATGTGGGCGTAGGATTTGTGGGCCTCGGTATTGTTACAGCTTTGCTTACCAATAATTTCAAGGATCCGCTGCAGGCTGTTGAGGATATTTTCAACCTCAACCTGAGTGTATTTGATATGGGATGGCCTGCTGCCGCTGCTGTAGCATACAATACAGCTGTCGGTGCACTCATCATCCCTGTGTGCCTCGGTGTTAACTTCCTCATGGTAATCACCAAAACCACACGTACTGTCAATATCGACCTATGGAACTACTGGCACTTCGCTTTCATAGGTGCTGTGGTATATTTTGTGTGCGGCGAGAGTCTTGTATGGGGGTATTTTGCAGCTATCGTGTGCTACATCATCACACTCGTGATGGCAGACCTTACGGCAGAGCGCTTTCAGGAATACTACAACCTTCCAGGCATCTCCGTGCCACAGCCTTTCTGTCAGAGTTTCACACCGTTTGCCATTGCTATTGGATGGCTGCTCGACAAAATACCGGGATTCTCAAAACTCAATATCGATGCCGAGGGCTTAAAGTCAAAGTTCGGCGTTATTGGCGAACCCCTTGTACTCGGTGTGGTAGTAGGCGCATTGATAGCCACTGTAGCCCATTGGGGCGACATCACCCAGTTCGATCAGTTTATGGCAACCATGCCCGCAGGTTCTACCGCTACCGATGGTGTGATGCGCATTGTGAAGCATATTCTCTTCCTTGGCGTAACGATGGGAGCCGTGATGGAACTGATACCCCGTATCACCAAACTGTTTATCGACGGACTGATGCCTATCTCAGAGAAGACCAAAGAGGTGGTCAACAAAAAGATGAAGGGCAAGACCATCCACATCGGTATGAGTCCTGCACTCGTTATCGGTCACCCCACCGCGTTGGTAGGTACTTTGTTTCTGATTCCTACCTATATCGTTATAGCAGTAATTCTGCCAGGCAACCAGTTTCTGCCCCTTGCATCGTTGGCAGGCCTGTTTTATATTTTCCCCATGATGCTTCCCTATACCAAGGGTAATGTGGTGAAGAGTTTCATCATAGGACTTATAGCATTACTCATAGGACTTTGGTTTATCACCGATATGGCTCCCGATTTTACCAAGGCCGCCGCTTCGGTATATGCGCAGACCCAAGATAATGCCGCTCATGTTCCAGAAGGATTCCTTGCAGGTAGTATGGATTTCGTGTCCGCCCTGTTTAGTTATGTCATCTATGCTCTGGTGAAGTATTTCAAATATATAGGTGCTGCCGTATTGGTAGTCATCACCCTCGCCATGATGCTGATCAACCGCAAGCGCATTATCGCTGACGAGAAAAAGAAAGTAAACAACTAACTAAATAATTATAGAAAGTAATGAAAAAGATTTTAATGACTACAGCCATTTGCCTGGCAGCCATTTCGGTGAATGCACAGTGCAAGTATAAAGGCTATGAAGTAAAAGCAGAAAACAGCTACACAAACTATTGTGTGCGACAGGCTTCAAACCCCAGAGATGCCAAGAGCTACGACACACAGCGTTTGCGTAGCGAGTATCTCATTGAGAAAATCATGGCACCAGGTGAAGTAAACTGGACCTACACCACCATCGACCGTTTCCTTGTGGGAGGTGCTATGCCAACCGATACTCCACTGAAACTCACATCAATCGAACCACTCTATGTGGATCTCAGCAAGAGTGACAATGGTCGCAATCTGCTCGACAATCGCGAAATTGGTATCATCAACGTAGGTGGTGACGGTAGCGTGACGGTTGACGGCAAGCGCTATGACCTCGCTTTCCAGGAGGCTATCTATGTAGGTAAGGGTGTAAAGGAAATCATTGTGGCAAGTAAGAACGCACAGAATCCTGCTAAGTTCTATATGAACAGTGCATGTGCCCATCAGAGCTATCCCACCAAAAAGGTGAGTCTGAAAGACGCGAAGAATATTATAGCAGGAAGTGCTGCCGAGAGCAACGACCGCGTTATCCATCAGATGATTCTCAACGGTGTGGCTGGTGTGCGCACCTGCCAGTTGCAGATGGGTATTACCGAACTCAAATCAGGATCGGTATGGAACACAATGCCTGCTCATACCCACCTCAAGCGCATGGAGGTGTATTTCTACTTCAAGGTTCCAGAAGGACAGAGCGTTTGCCATATCATGGGTGAACCACAGGAGACTCGTCTGATTTGGACAGGCAACGAACAGGCTGTTATCAATCCAGAGTGGAGTGTGCACTGCGCTGCAGGAACTTCCAACTATACTTTCATCTGGGGTATGGCTGGCGAGAACCTCATCTACAACGACATGCAGGTGGTGAAGATCACAGAATTGAAATAAGATTCACATATAAAAGCTCTTGTCTCCGGATAAGAGCTTTTTTGTATGCTCATGCCGAGCATACCCCAAATCAAAAGCCCCGTCCATGCTGACGGGGCTTTTGATTTGGGGTAAAATGATGTTATTCCTGTTCTGATGCGGCATGCAACACCTCAGAGAGCGTTGGATGGATGTGTACCATGTCGCGCAACTGAGCAACAGTAGCATTGAGACACATCAGACTACTTACCTCCTGTATCAGGTCGGCAGCGTGAGCACCATAAGCATGACACCCCACTATGCGGTCGTCAACATCCGACAACAGTTTCAACAGGCCTTCGGCAGCATCCATCGTCAGAGCCTTGCCGTTGGCACGCCAGAATGCTTTGCGACAACGGTAGCCAGGCAATGTGGCTTTACACTGATCTTCCGACAAGCCCACACACGCAGCTTCAGGACTTGTGAAGATGGCAGAAGGCATGATATCGAAACGAATATTGTCCTGATGTCCCGTCAGTCGGTTGACCACATGAATGCCTTGCATCTCTGCTGCATGAGCCAACATCTGTTTGCCATTGACATCACCAATAGCATAAACACCGCTGACATTAGTCTCGAAGTGCTCATCTACGCTGATGCCTTTACGCTCGTCGTAGGTGATGCCGGCAACGGCAAGGTCAGCCGACACATTGGGTTTGCGACCTGCGGCAATGAGAATGGCATCAGCATCAATATCTGCGAGCGAGGTGACAGCAGTCTTCATGCGGAAGGTGATGCCTTGGCGCTCCAGGTATTTGCGGAGTCGTTTGGCAATATCGCTGTCGAGCATAGGCAGACACTCCTTGAGGTATTCGATGACTGTCACCTCTGTGCCGAAGCGGTTGAACACACTGGCAAACTCCATGCCCACTACACCAGCTCCGATGATACACAAGCGACGAGGCTGTTCCTGACACTGCAAGAGTTTGGTAGAGTCCATCACCTGTGGAAGGTCGATACCTTCTACAGGAATCATCTTGCTACTACTTCCCGTAGCGATGATGATGTGTGGAGCGGTATATTCCGCATCGCCAACCTTAACCGTATGAGGTCCGGTGAACTCACCACGACCGCGTACGAGAGTGATGCCTGGCGAAGCCATGAGTTGTTCCACACCGCTACGCAATACAGTGACCACCTCCGGCTGTCTGCCCACAGCCTCGTCGAAGGAACGAGCGTGGACATACGTTTTGGTAGGTATGCAACCACGGTTAAGGCAAGTGCCACCCACCTGATCGGCTTCGATGACAACCACCTGCAATCCTCGTTGCGCGGCAAGATGTGCGGCGCGGTAACCACCAGGTCCCGCACCGACGATGATAAGATCAGTTGTTGTCATGAATCATCTGTTTGTAGTTGACAATAGGATGCTTGGCTGCCAATACGTCATCAACTCTTCCGATAGGCGTCTTGAGCGGTGCCGACTTGACCGTATCGGGTTGAGTCTTGGCTTCTTCTGCAATCTGTCGCATCACACTGATGAATCCGTCGATCGTGTCTTTCGACTCACTCTCCGTAGGCTCAATCATCAGTGATTCATGGAAGAGCAATGGGAAATAGATGGTCGGAGCGTGATACCCATAGTCAAGCAACCGCTTTGCCACATCCATTGTTGTCACCCCTGTAGATTTGTCTTTCAATCCGTCGAACACAAACTCATGTTTGCAGAGTCCGTCGATAGGCAACAGATAGACATCCTTCAGACATTCCTTGATATAGTTGGCATTGAGTGTAGCCAACGGTCCAACCATCTTGATCTGTTGGCGACCCAGTGAGAGGATATAGGCATAAGCCTTCATAACCACTCCGAAATTGCCAGCTTCATAGGGACTGACAAAAGGAAGGAAAGGTTCTAATCCGCTTCTCACTCCGACAGGACCGCTGCCAGGACCGCCACCACCGTGAGGGGTAGAGAATGTCTTGTGCAGATTGATATGCATCACATCAAAGCCCATATCGCCCGGCCGACATGCACCGAGCATAGGGTTGAGGTTAGCGCCATCATAATACATCAGTCCGCCACAGTCGTGGATGAGTTTAGCAATAGCAGGGATATCAGTTTCAAAAAGTCCCAATGTATTGGGATTGGTCATCATCATGGCAGCAATATTGTTGCCTTCCGCTTCTACAATAGCTTTCAGATCATCGAGTGACACACGACCGTCGGCAGTTGATTTCACTTCCACAATCTCCAGTCCGCATACAGCAGCCGAAGCTGGGTTAGTGCCATGTGCCGAGTCAGGTACGATGACTTTGGTACGCGCCATATCACCACGACTTTCATGATACCCTCTGATTACCATCAGTCCTGTCAGTTCACCGTGCGCTCCAGCAAAAGGCTTGAGTGTAAAGTCAGCCAGTCCGGTCAGTACACAGAGCGCTTTCTTCAGCCGTTGGCATACTTCCTTTGCGCCCCGTGTCGTTTCAGCGGGTTGTAGCGGATGCAAGCGTGTGAACTGTGGCATAGCAGACACTTCCTCATTGATTTTAGGGTTATACTTCATGGTGCATGACCCCAGAGGATAGAATCCGTTATCCACTCCGAAATTGTTGGCCGAGAGATTGGTATAGTGACGTACCACGGTCAGCTCGTCACATTCCGGCAGTTCGGCAGGATGTTGTCGTTGCATACTTTCCGGCATGTTATAGTTGCCATACTCGTTTCTGGGCAGCGAATAGCCCTTTCTGCCAGGCTTCGACAATTCGAAGATGAGATTTCCGTATAACTTGTTGTTCATAAGGCTTTGCTGTGGATTAGAGGTTGATAAGGCTGACCAGACGGTCAATGTCAGACTTGGTGCGTTGCTCAGTGACGGCAATCATCAGTTGGTCGTCTGCCACTTTCACACCACCGAAGATACCTTCGTCGGAAAGGCATTGGAGCAGTCCGTCGAGGTCACCGTCGTAGCGTACCACAAATTCGTTGAAGAAAGGCTGTTGATAGACAAGTTGGAAACGACCTGTTGCTATCAGTTGGTCACACAGATAATGGGCGCCGGCATACGACAGCTGTGCAGCTTCGCGCAGTCCCTCCTTGCCCATGAGCGATAGATATATGGTGACGAAGAGCGCCATCAAGCTCTGGTTAGAACAAATGTTTGATGTAGCTTTCTGTCGGCGGATATGCTGTTCGCGTGCCTGCAGCGTGAGCACAAAAGCACGTTGTCCTCTGTTGTCCTGTGTCAGTCCGACGATGCGTCCCGGCATCTTGCGCAACAGTTTCTCCGTGCAACACAGATATCCCACGTATGGACCACCAAACTGCATTGGGATGCCCAGCGACTGTGAATCGCCTACTGCGATGTCAGCCCCCCATTCGCCTGGTGTTTTCAGTAGGGCGAGGTCGGCAATAATGCTATCGATGACAAACAGACCCTTATTGGTATGGATGAGATCGGCAAAACCGCTATAGTCCTCCACAATGCCGAAATAGTTGGGCTGTTGCACGAGAACACCAGCCACACCACCTTCCGCCAACTGTCGTTCCAGATCTTCACGGTCGGTAACACCGTCTCGTGAGGCAACAGTTCCGAGCTGGATGCCATGATAGTGTGCATAGGTCTGCATCACCTGCAGCGTCTTGGGATTGACTGTATCGCTCACCAAGAATCGGTTTTGCTTCTTTCCCGATGCCGCCGCCATCATCATGGCTTCAGCGCAGGCAGTCGTGCCGTCATACATGGAAGCATTGGAGATATCCATGCCCGTCAGTTCAGCCATCATCGACTGATATTCGAAGATGTAGTGGAGCGTTCCCTGCGATATCTCCGCCTGATACGGCGTATAACTGGTCAGCAGTTCAGAACGGCTCAACAGATTGGGAATCACCGCCGGTGTATAATGGTCATAGACCCCTGCGCCGCCGAAACACATCATAGGACGGTTCATGGCGGCCAGTTGTTCAAACACCTGGCGCACCTCGGTCTCGCTCATTTCGTCAGGCAGATCATAGTCGCCACGGAAACGGATAGCCTCCGGCACTTCTGCATAGAGGTCATCGAGACTGCTGATACCGACGCGCTGCATCATCTGTTGCAGGTCGTCGTCGGTATGTGGAAAATACTTATAGGACATAGGCATATAGGCTTTTTGCGTGAATCACTGATTGCAGAAAGCCTCGTAAGCCTTGGCATCCATCAGCTGATCCAGTTCTCCGGTATCGCTGAGTTCCACTTTGATAATCCAGTTTTCGAAAGCATCCTGATTGATGAGTTCGGGCTGGTCTTCGAGTGCTTCGTTCACTTCCAGTACAGTACCGCTTACGGGCGACAGCAAATCGCTGGCAGCCTTCACGCTCTCTACCGCACCGAAGTCTTCACCTGCTGTTATCTCATCGTCAACATCGGGCATATCCACATAGACCACATTGCCCAGTGCGTTCTGTGCATAGTCTGTGATACCGATAAAACCGGTGTTACCTTCAACACGTACATACTCGTGTGACTCGCTATAATAGAGTCCTTCAATTACTTTTGCCATAATCGTATAGTTCTTTTTAGTTATTGTATATATTTTCTCATTTCTTGTAATGCTTGTCGTAGAAGCGCTTCTTGACCACAGTTCCAGGGAACACCTTTTTGCGAATCTGCACTTCCAGTTCTGTGCCGAGTGGCGCATACTGGCTGTCGATAAGTGCCATACATACGCTCTTGTCGGTAGAGATGGTATGGTATCCTGTCGTCACAGTACCGATGGGCTGTCCGTCTTTCATCACGGTATAGCCATGACGGGGAATCGCTTTGTCTTGGAGTTCTATACCCACGAGTTTCTGGGCTACACCTTCAGCTTTCTGTTTGGCAAGGGCGTCACGTCCCACAAACTCCTCTTTATCGAGTTTGACAAACATGCCCAGTCCAGCCATGATAGGAGTGATTTCGGCAGACAGTTCATCACCGTAGAGCGGCAGTCCCACTTCGAAGCGCAGGGTGTCGCGGCATCCCAGTCCGCAAGGTGTCACGCCGGCAGCCATCAGTTTATCCCAACACTGGTTGATATAATCGGGAGTGGCATATATCTCAAAGCCATCCTCACCGGTATATCCGGTGCGCGACACGATGACGTCGCCCATGGTCTTAAAGGTGTAGAAAGTCAGTTCGCTGCATGGCAGATTGAGTATCTCTTCCATGATGCGCTCCGCTTCCGGCCCCTGCACTGCCAACTGTCCGTAGTAGTCGCTCTGATTTTCGAGTGTCACGTTGAACCCCTCGGCTTGCAACTGGATCCAAGCCCAGTCTTTGTCGATATTGGCAGCATTGATGACCAGGAAAAAGCGGTCGTCCGCCATCTTATATACCAACAGGTCATCGACCACTCCGCCATTCTCATAGCACATCATGCCATAGAGAATTTTGTCGACAGCAAGACCTTCCACATTATTGGTGAAGATATGGTTAACGTAGCGCTCAGCGTCTGTACCGCTGACGAGCACTTCGCCCATGTGGCTCACATCGAACACACCACAATGTTGACGCACAGCTTGGTGTTCGTCAGTGATGTTGGAATACTGTATGGGCATGTCGAACCCACCAAAGGGCGAAATGAGAGCGCCCAGTGCCACGTGTTTGTCGTAAAGACAGGTGCGTTTGTTGTTCATAGGCTGTTTGAATATTTATATATTGTTGTTATTGGGTTTTTAGTATTTTGCTCAACCTGCCAGTAGGTTGACGAAGTCCTCTTTCTCAAGGTTGTAGATGATGTCGTCTATCCGGTCAGGGAGAATACATCTGATAGACTCTCTGGTAAGCGGAACACCCCGCAGTTTTTTGAGCAGTCCGTTGTCGAGATCGCCGATGAGGAAGTAGTCCCCCATCAGGTTGACATCGTGTATGACATTATGTCGCATATCGATTCTCACCTCAAATTCTCCTACGCCCTCTATCCTCTTGTGCTTCACCACGGTGTAGCGTGGGTTGTTGCCGTAGATGAAATCGTCGGTGAGATATTCCTCTTCGATATGTTCTATCTCTTCAATCTCTTTCTCTCCGAGGCAATAGGTCTCGTCGCAGAAGTGCTTGATGGCAAACTCTCTGAGTTCGTCAACATTGAGAGTGATATGGTTTTTGAGCAAGTCAATGCGCTGGCGTACGCTCTCCACCCCCTTTGAGAGCAGTTTCAATTCTCCCGGTGTGATAGCCCCCACCATGTTGACGAGATCTGTATCGTAGAGCAGGGTGCTATGCAGGATGCTCCGGCCCGGTATGCGATAGAATGCGCTGCCCGACAGTTTTCTGTTGCCCAGCATCACATCGTTGCGCCCATTGGCTTTGGCATCGACGCCCAACCGATGGAGCATCGTGACCAGCATGCCCATATACTTGTTGAAGGTGAATCCCACCCCTTCGTCGTCGGTGATATACGACAGCATCAGGTTGTTCATATCGGCATACACACAGCCCCCACCGCTCTTACGGCGGTAGGTCTGTATGTTATGGCGGCGACAGAAATCAAGGTTCACCTCGTTGTCGATCAACTGGTTTCTGCCGAATATCACGGTGGGCTCCACCTGCCAGATAAAGAAGCAGTCGGCAGCCTTCAGGTGTCTGGCCACGTATTCTTCCATAGCCAGATAGAAGGTCAGTCTCCTTGTCTTATTGTCGGGCAGTGCGATGTGCAGCATGTCTTAGCATTCTTAGTTAGTAATCAGAGGCAAATGTAGCAAGAAATTTTGAATACTGCAAATTATTTGCATATTATTTCTTGTCGTAGGCATGCAACGGATAGTCGGTGGTATAGTGGAGACCTCTGCACTCCTTGCGTTCCAACGCCCATCGTGTGATGAGATATCCCACATTGATCATGTTGCGCAGTTCGCAGATGTCCCTACTTGCCTTGACGCGCTTGAAGAGCCGTTCGGTTTCCTCATAGAGCATGTCGAGTCGGTCCCATGCCCGGTGCAGGCGCAGGTCAGAGCGCACGATGCCCACATAGTTGGACATGATCTGCGTCACTTCCTTGACCGATTGCGTGATGAGCACTTTCTCTTCGTTGGTCATAGTGCCCTCGTCGTTCCACTCCGGCACATTGGTATTATAGTCGTATTCGTCGATATGCTGCAGCGAGTGTCTGGCAGCGGCATCGGCATAGACCACCGCCTCGATGAGCGAGTTGCTTGCCAGTCGGTTGCCGCCGTGCAGTCCGGTGCATGAACACTCACCAAGGGCATAGAGCCGTTCAATGCTCGACTGTCCGTTGAGATCTACTTTGATGCCTCCACACATATAGTGTGCTGCAGGGCGCACGGGGATGTAGTCGGTGGTGATGTCGATACCTATCGACAGGCACTTCTGATAGATATTGGGGAAATGGTGGCGCGTCTCTTCTGCGGGCTTATGGGTCACGTCAAGACAGACGTGGTCCAGTCCGTGTATCTTCATCTCCTTGTCTATGGCGCGTGCCACGATGTCACGTGGTGCGAGCGACAGCCTTTCGTCGTATTTCTCCATGAAGGTCTCGCCGTTGGGCAGTTTCAGTATGCCGCCATAGCCTCGCATCGCCTCGGTGATGAGGTAGGCAGGGTGTGTCTCTTTCGGATTATGCAGTACGGTGGGGTGAAACTGCACGAACTCCATATCTGCCACCGTACCTTTGGCGCGATAGACCATGGCGATACCATCGCCAGTGGCTATCACGGGGTTCGACGTGGTGAGATATACCGCTCCGCATCCACCGGTACACATCACGGTGATTTTCGCCAAATAGGTATCTACCTTCTCTGTGTCGGGATTGAGCACGTATGCTCCGTAACACTGGATGTGTGGTGACCGTCGGGTGATGCGCACACCAAGATGATGCTGGGTGATGATCTCCACGGCAAAATGGTGCTCTTTGATATCTATGTTAGGATTGTTGCGCACCGCTTCCATCAGTCCTCGCTGTATCTCCGCACCGGTATCGTCGGCATGGTGGAGAATACGGAATTCAGAGTGGCCTCCCTCGCGGTGCAGGTCAAAGTGCCCGTCTTTCTTGTCGAAATTGACTCCCCAGTTGACAAGTTCTTCAATCTGTGACGGTGCATTACGCACCACTTGTTCCACGGCCTTAGGGTCGGAGATGTAGTCGCCGGCTATCATTGTATCTTCAATGTGCTTTTCAAAGTTATCCACTTTCAGATTAGTGACAGAGGCAACACCACCTTGCGCAAACGAGGTATTGGCCTCGTCGAGCGAACTTTTGCAAATCATACATACGCGTCCCTTATTGGCACGTGCTATCTTCAGGGCGTAGCTCATACCGGCCACACCTGCACCTATTATGAGATAATCGTACTTATAAACCATAACGTTTCGTTATAATATTGGTGCAAAAATACTAATTTCTTATGGAAAATCGACCATCAAACCATATTATTTTGTAATTTTGCACCCATATTATGAGTAAGATTAAGATTATACTGTTATTATTGTGGGCAGCAGTGGCTGCTTCTGCCCAGGAAACAGAGGAGCCCGATACCTTTCAGGTCGATACCATCGATGTGGCACTGCCATGGCCGCAGAACATCCAGTATCGCCTCGACTCGCTGCTCCGCCACCCTATGTTTGAAACCAGCACTGTGGGTCTGGAGGTCTATGACCTGACAGCCGACTCTATATTATATAAGGTGAACGAGCACCAGATGTTGCGTCCGGCATCGACCATGAAGCTTCTCACCGCCATCACCGCCATCGACAAGTTGGGCGGCTCCTACCAATTTCGCACCCAACTCTATTATACTGGAAAGGTAGAAAACCACACCCTGACGGGCGATCTCTACTGCGTGGGCGGTTTCGATCCCCGTTTCAACATTGACGACATGAATGCCTTCGTGGAGAGTATCCGCCACATGGGCGTAGACACGATCCGCGGCAGCATCGTGGCAGACCGCAGCATGAAGGATGCCGACCTCTTGGGCGAGGGATGGTGTTGGGACGACGACAATCCGCCGCTGTCGCCACTGACCATCGGTCGCAACACGCAGTTTGTCGATCGCTTCATCCGCCAGCTCGTTGACGACGGAGTGGTGCTCGATGTGCGCGTATCCGACGGCACACTGCCCGACAGCGCCTTCCATCTCTGTTCGCGTTTCCACAGCATCGACCAAATACTGTTACGCATGATGAAGCAGAGCGACAATTTCTATGCCGAAGCCATGTTCTACCAGTTGGCAGCCCATCAGGACCACCGCCCTGCGCGCGCCAAGGATGCCGCCGCCATTGTCAAGCGGTTGATTTCCAAGGTAGGACTGGGCCATCGTCCCTACCGCATAGCCGACGGCAGTGGACTATCGCTCTACAACTATCTCTCTGCAGACCTTGAGGTGCGCCTCCTGCGCTATGCCTACCGCAACAGCACGGTCTATCTCCATCTTCTGCCCTCGCTCCCTGTGGCGGGCAGCGATGGCACCTTGCGCAACCGCATGCGCGGCTCGTTTGCCGCCGACAATGTCAAGGCAAAGACCGGAACACTCGAAGGCGTTTCGGCACTGGCTGGCTATTGCACCGCTGCCAACGACCATCGCCTGTGTTTCTCCATCATCAACCAAGGTGTCATGCACACCAGCAACGCACGACGATTCCAAGACCGAGTCTGCAATGCACTTTGTGCACCTTGATGATACACAGCGCGATACATACGCGTACACGAAAGACTGTCGTCGGTAAACGACTATTCACGCTGTTGTTCCTCGGTTAGTTGATGAAAGAGAGCGGTGAATCAACAGCACCGCTTTCAGATACAGTTATTTTAGTTTTCAAAAAATTTCGACCACTCGACCACCACGTCAACCTAACACGCAGTGGTTTAGAACTTTAAGTGGTGGTCGAATCCTTAAATTTCGACCACACTTCGACCACCGCTTCGACCACACTTCAACAGCTCTTCAACCACGCGGATTGCCATCTATCAGCATCATAAATCTCTGAACAAGCATATATATCTATGTCAAAGTGGGGTATTTGAGTTTGTCAGCGTTTTTTCAAACCTTGATAATATTTTTGTCAAACGTTAGACAATACCATTGTCAAACGTTAGATAACACCATTGTCAAACGTTAGATAACACCATTGTCAACCGTTGGATAACACCATTGTCAAACGTTGGATAACACCTTTTTCGAACATTGAAAACACTTTTATCAAACGTTGAAAATACCTTTATCAAACATTGGACAGGACCTCTATTAAACGTTATTTCCAAATACCGATCAGTTTTATTTCTGAATGACAATTGTTATTTTTATGGATAGATATGAGCATCGCAGATATGCTTACGCCATTCTGTGGTCGAAGTGTGGTCGTAATCCCATGATTTAGGTTTTCGACCACACCATAAGACACTAACAGATAGAACATTGCAAATATCCGTGGTCGTGTGGTCGAAATTTCTTGAAAACTAAAATAACTGTACGCGAAAGCGGAGTTGCCATTCGCCCTCACCTCGACAGACTGACTTTAAGCGACAGTCCGAAATCGTGGGTAGTGGTTGGATAGCTTGCTGATGACAGCAAGGGGGTGTTGGTCTGCCGATCGTAGTAGGCGCTGAGGGTGAGCAGGCGCGACAAAGTATAGTCTGCCACAAAAGACAGGCGGAGGGCGGTATTGCCGCTGTTGGCGGCACTCGTAGCGGTAGCAATATCGCGAGAGAGGGATGCCTGACGACGCAACGAGAGGTCGAGACGCAACGAGAGGTCGTGGTTGACACCTGTCTTGACACTCTTCTGACTGTCGGGCTGTTGGCGCTGGCTGCGCTGGGCGCGGCTCACCCTACGATTGCCGGCGGTGCCGAAGAGGTTGAAGTCGCTGATGGTATATGCCATGCCCAGCACCCAGTCGTTGGAACGGCTCTCGTTGATCTGCACACTCGTAGTGGATAGGCTGACAATGCGCGTGGTGCGGTATTCGAGTTTCACACTGAGGTCGTTGTGCAGCGACACGTCGATGCCGAGCAATGGCGAGAAAGCTTCGTTCAGACTGACAGTCGGCACACTATAGTCGGCAAGAGTGGCAGCATTGGTGGCGGAGTAGCTGCCTACGGCATAGATGCTCCGATAGGCGTGTGACAGCGTGATGCTCTTGAAATGGTCTGCCACCCATGACAGCGCAGAGAGCCCCGTATAGCGTACGGTCCAATTGGGCAGCATCGATGCCAGCGAGGGGAAGAAGCTGCCACTACCTCCACTGCTGGTATAGGCGGAGAGGAAGGCGGGTATCATGACGGTGGCATGATAGGCATCGGGCACACTACCGTAGGCCGCGGCGGCTCGCTGCCGATAGCCTTCGAGCGACCGACAGAAGCGGCTGAACGAAGCGGAGCGGTATCCGCCTGTGGCACTGCCCGTGGATTCCAGTGCCGACTTGAGCGACAGGGTGGTCATAGAGAATGATCCGCTCAGCGTGGTGGGCATGCCGGAATACATATATTGTATGGTACGCGCACGTGTGTGCGTGCGACTGGCATGGAGGTCGATGCGCAACCCGCGCAGGGGTTCCAGCACGGCGCGCAACTGCAAGTCGGTGGTGTGGTTGGCAGTGGCTGGCGATGCGATGCTGTCTGCTGTGAGCAGCCATCCGCGGTCGAGGGCTCGACTGACATAGGCATCATCTACCGTGCCGAAGGCGAAGGCGAGACCAGGTGCCATCAGGTGACCGCCTCGCTGTCCGAAAACATCACCTATGGTGGGAAGGAAGCCGGGCACCGACAGCGAGTAGTCGTCTCGATAAGTGAGACTGGCGGAGCGCACCATCATGAGTACCTGGGTGGCTGACTGCAGGGAGCGATACCACCACTGGCGGTCTAAGGGTGGGCGCTCGGCTACCGACAGCAGGATAGTGGCGGTGTCGCGAGAGTCGATGCGCAACTGGCGGCGGTCAAGCAGCTTATAGCGCAGGGGGTAGGTGCGCCCGTCGCGAGTGCGTGCGGTGACGGTGAGGCGACGCGTGGCCTTGTCGTGGGTCACTATGGTAACGGTGTCTGCCGACAGTCTGACTTCGCGTTGCCACGTACCTTGGTTTTTGGGCAGGATGCGCTCTTCTCTGCTCTTCGGCTGCGGCCTCTTTGCCGCAGTTCTGCCACGCACTGTCGGCTGTCTGCCGACAGTCTGCCATTTGGCACGCTGCTGATTGAGGCGGCGCAGAAAGGGCACGTGGTTATAGAGGGTCTCCATATTGAATGTGGCAGAGAGGCTGACCTGCCGGTTGGTGGTGATGGTATGTCCCAGACTGGTACCGTCGTCGAGTTCTGTGCCGCGCAGCCAACTATAGTGGGCGTCGTACTTGGCAGTGCCGGTCACCCAGTCGAAGACGGGCAACAGGCTGAGTGGCCACTGCAGGGTAGCTGAGAAGCGCTGCTGATAGTCGAGCGGTTCGCCAAAGCGGCGGATGCTCTGCCATACCGAGTCTTTCCATGCCTGATACTGTTCGGGATAGAGGTCTTTGTTGACGGGGGTGTAGGGTTCTTCTATCTGTGCGTGGGTGGCAGACTGGAAATCGAGGTGGAGGCGCTGGGTGAGATCCCAGCGTACGGCAAACTCGCGATTCCACAGAAACTGCTGACTGAAGGTTAGGGGTAGCTGTTGGCCGCCTATGCTCTCCATGTCGCGCTCTTGCAGTTCGTAGTAGTTGCGCAGCATCTCGGTATTGAACGAGATGCTCTGCGGTAGCCAGTTCACTCCTAACTGTCTGGGATATTGCGCCCATTGGGAGCGGCCCTTGATCTTACGGAACGGTACCCAGGGCTTCACCACGGGTTCATAGACATAGTTGAAAGCACCACGCCACTGATCTTCCTTCTCATAGACCGTGGTCTCGCCACTGGTCTGGCGGTGGGAGTGGCTGTAGGAGAACGAGAAATTGGCAGGGTCGTAGGGCATGGGGGCTTTTCTTGAACGGATGCCGACACGCACATTGGACAGCGACAGATTGGTATTGGTGGTGCGGGTGACGGCGATACGCTCGATGGAATCGCGCTCCTGCTTGTTGGCTGCGGCATCGAGTGCCTCGTCGAGGGTCAGGTCAGTATCGAGCGGATTGTATTTCGGACGGGTTTCCTCTTTCGTCACCGAATAGTATAGCGGTGCCGACACCTTGGCTTTGTCGGGGAAGAAGCGTCCCAGTTCGATACTGGCGGTGACTGAATAGGTCTTGTAATCGTCAGTGGAGCGCTGTAACACGCTCTCTTCGAGTCCGCCAAATCCGCTGGTCATCATCCTTCCACTGACATTGACCGTCCCCACATCGGAGAGTTGCATATTCATGGCGCCACTCACAGCCCAGCCTCCATTGTCGTTGAAGTCGCGCAGACGGAGCTCATTGACCCACACCTCTCCCGACTTTTGCGTGCCCGACTTGTTGCGCACACCGATCATCAGCGTTCTGACCTCACCGAGCGACGGATTGCCGAGGATGCTTACCGTGCAACCGGTATGGCTGGCATCGGGCTCTGAGTAGATTTGCGTGAACACAGCCCCACCCTGTGCCCTTGACTTGTTGCGCTGTCGCTTGAGACGGGTAAAGGCGGAGAGGTTGACATCAAGCATATTAGCCTCTGGCCACACAGCCCTGCGATCGTCGATGCTGTATTTGTTGTAGTCGTTGCGATCGGGGGTCAGCGTCAGCGGTATCTCGTACTCATAATAGTTGTTTTTATAATCGCTACCCAACCGCACGAATACTGCCAAATCGCCATGTTGCAAGTCTGTGGCATCATCGATGAGGTGGTTGGCATGGACAAACATCTGCAGATGCCTGTACCGGCGCAGGTCGAACATGGTGTTCTTATAGACCGCCTTCGACTCGGCGGGTGCGAGATTACGCACCACGAGGTTCATCGCCTGCTCGTTGTCTTCCACGAGTTGCGGTTGGGAGGGGTCGGTAACACGACTGATGCCTGGCGGCAAGACATAGTTGACGGGACGCTTGTCGTTGTTTTCCTCAATATTCACCGCACTGACCTCGATGGTTCCTGTAGTCGCGCCATTGGTCAGGGGCTGCTGATAGATGCGCCATTCGCCACGCACCAAATCGAGAGAACCGAAGCGCAACACCACCGGGCGGCGAAACTGGGTGAGAAACATGCGCATGAAGCGGATGCTGGTGAAGTCGTTGATATTGCCCACCCGCTGGTCATACTGACTGAGGGGAATGCGAAACTGATACCACCGGACGGTTTCACTCGTTCCGTTGCGCAGCGGCACCGTTGCCTCGCGAATGTCGGTGATATGGTTATATCCCAGGCGCATATCCTCTGGGCGTATGCTGACACGATACTGGTAATAGCGTTCGTATTCGTTGAGCGTATAGTCCTGATTGATATCCTCCACATCGGGCGTGGTCTTATAGCTGGTATCATAGCCT
Organism: Prevotella sp. P4-98; assembly: GCF_002251405.1. Taxonomy (NCBI): domain Bacteria; kingdom Pseudomonadati; phylum Bacteroidota; class Bacteroidia; order Bacteroidales; family Prevotellaceae; genus Prevotella; species Prevotella sp. P4-98. Next base: position 150,885 of record NZ_NPJC01000051.1, read on the forward strand.
TCGGTCTGACTGTCGGAATCGGGCGAATTGCCTTGCGGCATGTTGATTCGCTTATAGCGTTCAAGGATGGAGGTCTTGCGCTCATCGTAATCGCGACCACGGTAATAGTGGTAGTTGTCGTTTGCGGGATCGGCATGGATGGCGGCACGCACACTGTCATTGACCTGCACACCTTCTAAGAAGCGGGCATACGCTGGTTGGGAGCGTTCCTCTTCATCAGTCAGTCCGTTGAGTCCCACATCTTGTTTGAGGCGTGCTCCGGCTGTTGTAGCAAAGGCGTAGGTCTCTGTCGGCTGCTGGGGCACCTTACCCCATGCTGTGCGGATGAACGATCTCTGTCCGTCAACAGGCATATTGCTCTCCGAGAATTTCTTGCCGTCGCGCAAGACGTCCTCACTCACCTCACCAAGATTGATGTAGAGGTCGCCACCGTAATCAGCAGCACCGCCATCGCGGTCGGCATAGATAAAGGGGTCGAGCAACCAAAATTCCACATATTCAATATTGGCGGTTTCGAAATCATTGGTATCCAGGCGGCGCATCATGCCTCCCCATCGCTGTTGCGGATTGCGCAAGTGTCCATCGGCGGTGAGGTCGGTAGTGAGGTTGTAGGCTCCGCGCTCTTCGGGATAATAAGCCAAATCGAGGATGGGCAGCGTGGCTGTCACACCACTGTAAGTGCTCTGCTGACGGTTGGGATAGAGTTCGCTAACATAGACTGATCTCACATAGTGGTTAGACAACTGCTGGAGGTCGCTCTTGATATGGCTGGGGGTGAGCGACGACGAGCGATAGGTGAAGATAGGATCGATATTATACCATGCCAGCAAGGCACGGTTGAAACCACTTGTCACTGAGTCGCGGTCGGCATGTTCGGGAAACATGCTCGGCACGCTCGACATCACCCATGCCTTGGGGTCGCTGACGTCAATGCCGTTTTTGGCATTCTCGAAATCATCAATATACGAGGCATGGCTCTGCGTGCCGCCTGCCTGACCTGCCAAGAGTTGGGCGAACTCGCCAGTAAAAGAGAGTTGCGAGGGTTTTGTGCAATGGAGGAAGGGCAGACGGTTGAGCATATTGGTGAGCCATTGACTCTCCTGTCGCCAGTTGATGTTGAGTCCCCACAACATGTTGCGCAGCGGTTCGCTACCCATAGTCACCTTCGAGGTCAGCGGTTGCTCGGTCAGATACTGTAATGTGCCGCCCAACTGCAATGCCTTACTGACGTCATACTGCCAGTTGAGTCCTAACATGGTTTTGCGCTGCATGCCATAGTCGGTATCGCTCTCCAGTGATACATTGACATTGGTGCCGGCATCGATAATGCTCTGGTTGAGAATGGTCACCTCACCCACAGCATAGTCAACACTATAGTCTGATCCTTCAGTCAGTACCACACCGCCGGCAGTCACCACCACCGACCCTTGCGGCACATTATAAGCACCGAGCGAGATGACATTGGCTGACGTTCCCCGATACTGACCGACAAGCATATACTTATTCTTCTCTGCCATCTGCCGTGCTGCCGTTCGGGTGGTATCATAGAGTTCGGCAAACACATAGCGTTCAGCCTCATCGGCACTGACACCATGAGAGGCGAGATAGCGACGCAAGGTTTGGCCGAAGGGTTCGACTGCTGGCAGGAATACACGGCCGTCGCCGACGGTGTAGTCCTCAACATAATCGAAATAACCATTACTATTGGGGCGATTGTTGTTGTCAAGACGGTCGCATCCCAATACCCGCAACAGGGGAGTATCTTTAACCTGCTGCACGGGGATGTAGTTGAGCCATACACCAGTAGTATCGCTTTGATACTTGATATCGAGACGAAACTTAGTACGCTCCACCTGAGATGCCAGATAATACACATTCTTCATCATCAACCGCCAGTTGGGCTGCATCGGATGGTTGCTGGTATTCTTCAGCGATTTAACGAATATCGCTTCTGAAGTATTGGTGTGGTCGGATGCGAATTCACCTACTTGGTAAACCCGACCGCCTGAGGTATATTCGAAAGCTACGGCAAGCACCTGATCGGGTTGTAAGGTAGTATGGAGCGATATATAGCCAAGGGCACTGTTGACTGTATATTCCGAACTATTGAGCAGACGGGCGGAAGAGAGTTTCTCGTAATCGCTACCGCCCGTAAACTGAGGCACTCCATCAAGCACCGTCGTCGTTTGTTCCGACTGACGTGCTGCGACATAGTCAGTGGTCATGGCTTGATATTCGCCATTGGCGGTATTGGCAGGAACAGAAGAAACGGTTCCGCCACTACCCCAGCGCGTCGAACGACTCTCACCAAGATCGGCAAGGGCTATGATATTGCGAGTATTGGCGGTAGTACCCGTCTTGTTGGTCACCCACACCTCCACTCTTGTAATCTGGATGCCTGTAGTGAGATTGGGCAACTGTTGCATGGCGGCATCATAGCGTTCACGAAAATACTGGGCAAGGAAGAAGTGACGATTCTCTTCATAATCTGCCACATTGATTTCAAAAGGTGTCAGCTGTACGCCTCCCTTTGATGAGACACTGGTGGTTGATGATTTCTTCTGCGAAAAGACGGTCTGCAGTTTCAACCGTCCAAACTGCATATCGGTACGTACGCCGAAGAGGCTCGATGCACCCTTGATCAGTGAGTTTTGCGAAGGGAAGGTGATATTGCCTGCCTCAATGAGTTTGATGATCTCATCTTCCTTTCCCTCATAACGCAACTTGATATTCTTGGTATCGAAGTCGAAAGTGGCATCGGTGTTGTAGTTGAGGTTCATATTCAACTTATCGCCTACCTTTCCCGTCACATTAAGGTTGATCTTCTCGTCAAAGTCAATAGATTTTGTTCGGCGATTGCGTACTGGCAACGACGGATTGTCGATATTCTTGATATTGCCACCCAGTTTCAGTTCTGCCGTTCCCATCATCTTGATGCGCACACCACCGGGACCAAATATCTTGTCGGCTGGACCGAGATCAAAATGCATGTCGGCAAAATCAAACTTGTTCTTTCCCTTGGTTGCCACATTTTCGGCATTCTTCTGGCGAAAGAAGGTGCCCATCCTTCGTTTGAGCGACCACTGTCCATACTCATCGGGGGACATCAGCAGGGGAGTAGTCAGATAGCGCCCTCCCATCTTCTGACCTACAACATAAGTGTTGGCGGTGTCGTCATAGTCCACCTGGAGCGCAATATTACGCGGCATGCGAAGGTCAAGGGGGATGGTGTCGAGGTCGGCAACAAACCTGGGGGCGGTGCGCTGCGGAGTCCATCGGGGCTTTACCACACTATCGACCACGCTGTCGGCAACAACGGGCAACGGCACCGTCGGTACTTCCAACGGTGCCTGCTTGTGCTGTTGAGCCATGGCAAAAGCACCAATGCTCAGCATCACCATGGCGATATGACCTACCCTAAACGCCAATCGCTTCTTGTTTTGTTTATTTGATTTGTTTTAATGCCAGTTTCACAACCTGCTCCACTGGCGCATCGGGCTGATCCTTCAATATCTGCACCACGACTTTCTGCGTAGGAGCAGGCGAGAATCCCAACATAGTAAGGGCTGCCACTGCTTCGTCTCTGACAGCTGTATCAACAGCGACAGCTACCGATCCGCCAGCAGGCAGTTCGTCGGCAATGCCCAAGGCTACTATCTTATCTTTCAGATCAACAATGATACGTTGGGCAGTTTTCAGTCCGATACCCTTGATGCTCTTGATAAGTCGCTCATCACCGGTGGAGATCGCTGCACACAATTCTGCCACACTCATCGATGACAGCACCATTCGGGCTGTATTTGCCCCCACACCGCTAACAGTAATAAGCAGTTGAAACATCTCGCGCTCCTTCTTACCTGAAAATCCATAGAGCACATAAGCATCTTCGCGGATAGCCTCATAGACATAGAGTTTCACGGTGTTCTTTCCCTGTATCGCACTATAAGTGGTGAGCGATATGCTCATGGCATAGCCCACACCGGCAGCCTCAACAGTGGCTGAGGCAGGACTGAGCTCTGCCAGTTCGCCTTTAATATAATCTATCATAACTTATAATTTTGTATTAATACAATAGTTATAACGCTTGTTGGTGACGATTTATTGTGTGAGACGCCCATAAATCTTCAAATTGTCAGAATTGAAGGTCAGAGAAGAAAATATTCCGCCAAACTGTAACGATTCTCATGCAAAAAGTGTAATTTTGCACACAGACAGACAATAAGACAACTCAAAACAAGATACAAACATGAAGAAAATTCGCGCTGCCGTAGTTGGTTACGGCAACATCGGCAAATACGCCGTAGAAGCTCTTGAAGCCGCTGAAGACTTCGAGATTGCAGGAATCGTCCGCAGAAACGGAGCAGACAACAAACCCGCAGAACTGGCTGCATACCCTGTGGTCAAGGATATCAAGGAACTGAAAGATGTAGATGTAGCCATTCTTGCCACTCCTACTCGATCATGTGAAGAACATGCCATGCAGATTCTGCCTCTGGGCATCAACACCGTCGATTCGTTTGATATACATACCAATATCCGTGGTTATCGCGAAAGACTGATGGAGGTTAACAAGAAAACCGGTACCGTCAGTGTGATTGCTGCGGGATGGGATCCAGGATCAGACTCTATCGTACGTACGCTCATGCAGAGCCTCGCACCAAAAGGTCTGACCTATACCAATTTCGGACCAGGAATGTCTATGGGACACTCTGTATGCGTTCGTTCGAAAGCGGGTGTAAAGAATGCACTCTCTATGACTATTCCTTTGGGCGAGGGCATACATCGCCGCATGGTATATGTAGAATTGGAAGACGGTGCCAAGCTTGATGAGGTGACAGCTGCCATCAAAGCCGATCCATACTTTGCCAACGATGAGACACACGTCTTTGCCGTTGAATCAGTGGATGCTGTTCGCGATATGGGTCATGGCGTACATCTTGTGCGCAAAGGTGTAAGTGGAAAGACTCAGAACCAGCGTTTTGAATTCGATATGAGCATCAACAACCCTGCGCTCACTGCTCAGGTATTGGTCAATGTGGCTCGTGCCTCCATGCGTCAGCAACCCGGTTGCTACACCATGGTTGAACTGCCGGTCATTGACATGCTGCCCGGTGAACGCGCAGACCTTATCGAACATTTAGTATAACTCTATAAACGGAAGCCTGAGTCACAGCTATTTTCATAACAGCTGACAGCTTAGGCTTCCGTTATTCTTTATTCATCACAACTGTATGCACCACCTTGAAATCTCCGACGAACAGTCACTCGACAATGCCGGCATCCGTGTCACAGCCGTACGCTTGATGGTATGGCGCACCATACGCCATGGTTTCAGTGATGCTTTTAGTCTGGCAGATGTTGAAAAGGCCCTGCCTACAGTTGATCGCTCCACCCTGTTTCGCACACTCACCCTCTTTGCCAATGTGCATCTGCTCCATGATATTGACGATGGAACGGGCATGCAGAAATATTGCGTCTGCCATTTTGACGATACCCGACAGTGTGACGGCCATGTTCATCTGACCTGTCGCAAATGCAACCGCACCTATTGTCTGACAAGCATACGCATACCCCATGTCCCACTACCCGATGGCTTTGTAATGGAAGAGGCGGAATATATCGTAAAAGGCATCTGTGCCGAATGTGCTAAAGCGGGGAAATAATATTTTTTACTATGCGGTGATCTGCCATTCACCAATTAGGAGCCGACATACCACACACCTATTCTGTATTTGAAGATAGAAGAGACCAACGTAAACGAACTATGCGAAAAGGCAATAGCAGGACACCGACACTATAGAGACTGACCGTCACCGCACTTTACAGGCCATCAATGAAATGCTTGCCAACGCTATTAAGAATACCACGAAGGGAAGTATCCTTTTGGAATGTCGCAAGATAAAAAATGACCAAGGAACAGACAGTATCGCTTTCTGCGTCACCGATACAGGATGTGGTATTGCACCTAAACATCATAAGAAGTTGTTTGAAAGATTCGTCAAACTCGATTCCAACAAACAAGGTGCCGGATTGGGACTCTACATCTGCCGTACCATTGCTACCAAACTGGGCGGATCAATCACAAACAGCTACAACGTTAGAAGAACAACAATAAGAAAATAAGCACTACTATAAACAAATAAAAAAAGTATGAAAAAAACTATCACATCTATGCTGACTTTGTTGGCACTCTGCATGCCAGCACTATCGTCAGCGCAAGACTATCAGAAGTATTACAACCAGACTCCAGTCATGTTAACCCAACCACAACAGGTCAACATCCCCAGCCGAAGCATCACGCTGACAGAGGCAGGCGGAATAGGCGACGGTGTTACCCTCTGCACCAAAGCCATCCAGGATGCCATCGACAAGTTGGCACAACAAGGCGGTGGACACCTCATAGTACCAACAGGCGTTTGGCTGACTGGTCCTATTGAACTGAAAGACCACATCGATCTGCATTTGGAAAAGAATGCCATCATCTATTTCTCACCTGACAAAAGCATCTATCGCGATGCAGATACCAAAGCCCGGAGAGTATATCCATGCATCCGTGCCGAGAAACGTACTGACATTGCCATTACCGGAGAAGGTATCATTGACGGCAACGGTGCCCAATGGCGTCCCGTAAAGCGATCAAAAGTAAGCGATACTGAATGGAGCCAGTTTAAGAGTATGGGCGGACAGGAGATGAAAGATGGCACACTCTGGTATCCTTGGCAGATGCGCAACAGCTATCCTGACATTGCCAAATCGCCCGTAGCACAGGAGCAGATGCGCAACGACCTTGTGAGATTTGAAAAATGCAAAAGAGTTTTGTTCCAAGGCGTTACCTTCCAAAACTCGCCCCGATTCCACGTACATCCATGCTATTCTTCAGACATCATCATCGACGGCATCACCGTGCGTTGCCCTTGGAATGCACAGAATGGCGACGGCATCGACCTCTCTGACTGTCAACGTGTGTTGGTTGTCAATTCCACAGTCAATGTGGGTGACGACGGTATCTGCCTGAAGAGCGGACGTCCCAAAGCTTCTGCTGTATCAGGATGTGAAGACATTCTGGTAGAGAACAACACAGTATATCACGCACATGGAGCCTTTGTACTGGGTAGTGAGACAGCAGCCGGTGTGCGTCGTGTAGTGGCACGCAACTGCCGTTTTGCCGGAACAGATACCGGTTTGCGCTTCAAGAGCGGTGTAGGCCGTGGCGGTGAGACCAGCCAACTCTACATCAGCAATATCGTCATGACAGACATCAAAGACGAAGCCGTTGTTTTCCAGTGCGACTATGTCAATCGGCCAGCAGGAGCATCCGATGCCAAAGCATTGGCTCCAAAGGGTGATGAAGCACAATTTGTGCCCCATTTCCAAGATATCCATATTGACAATATCATCTGCCGTGGTGCAGAGACAGCCATCAAAGCGCATGGTATAGAAGGCATGCAATGCGTACGCGATATCAATATCAGCAACTCCACCTTCGTCTATAGCAAAAAGGGAGAAGACATTGATACAGCCAGTGCATCCGTAAAACTGACCAATGTGCGTCTGCTTAGCGATAAGAAACAATAACATGGCATAAAACTCCAATGATTGATAGTAGATAAAAAGCCTATCAATTATCATACAAAACCAAAGGTTAATGGGCAGAAATTCAGTTCTGCCCATTATTATTTCATTCAAAATTGCTAAAATATCACAAAAACCAGCCACAGACCGCAAATATCACACGAAGCCATGCATCAGTTAGCACATTTTTTCGTAACTTTGCAGCCTAATAGAGACAATATATTGTTATTGTAATTGTAATATAGCTATATAAACAACTAAGCGTAACACACTAATGAAATTAGACACATTGACCGCCATCTCGCCTATTGACGGACGTTACAGAAACAAAACAGAACAGTTGGCAGGATTTTTCTCAGAGTATGCACTCATCAAATACAGAGTGCGTGTAGAGATTGAATATTTCATCACACTCTGCGAGCTACCCTTGCCACAATTGGAGGATTTTGACCATAACCTATTCGAAACACTCCGCAACATCTACCGCAATTTCTCAGAAGAGAATGCCGGACGCGTAAAGGAAATCGAGAAGACAACCAACCACGACGTGAAAGCTGTGGAGTATTTCATCAAGGAAGAGCTCGACAAGATTGGCAATTTCGACAAGTATAAGGAGTTTATTCATTTCGGACTGACTTCACAGGACATCAACAACACCAGCGTTCCCCTCTCTATCAAGGAAGCACTCGAACAGGTGTATTATCCTATGGTAGAAGAGCTCATCGAACAGCTCAACGACTATGCCGAACAATGGAAAAACGTTCCTATGCTCGCCAAGACACACGGACAGCCCGCTTCTCCCACACGTTTGGGTAAAGAGGTTATGGTATATGTCTATCGCCTTGAAGAGCAGTTGCGTGGATTGAAAGACACTCCCATTACCGCCAAATTCGGTGGTGCAACCGGTAATTACAACGCCCACCATGTGGCTTACCCACAATACGACTGGCGCGAATTCGGTAACAAGTTTGTGGCTGAGAAACTCGGATTAGAGCGTGAACAGTGGACCACTCAGATTTCTAACTACGACTGGATGGGCGCTATCTTTGATGCCATGCGCCGCATCAACACCATCATCATCGATCTCGATCGCGACTTCTGGATGTATATCTCTATGGAATACTTCAAGCAGAAGATTAAGGCTGGAGAGGTTGGTTCGAGCGCTATGCCTCATAAAGTGAACCCCATCGACTATGAAAATTCAGAAGGAAACCTCGGCATTGCCAATGCCATTCTGCAATTCTTAGCCCAGAAGTTGCCCGTCAGCCGCCTGCAGCGCGACCTGACCGACTCTACTGTATTGCGCAACGTCGGCGTGCCTATGGGACATGCTGTCATTGCCATACAGAGCACACTGAAAGGCTTGCGTAAACTCATTCTCAACGAAGAGAAGATAGAGGCAGACCTCGACAACACATGGGCTGTGGTAGCAGAAGCCATCCAAACTATCCTGCGCCGCGAAGCATACCCCCACCCCTACGAGGCTCTGAAGGCATTGACTCGTACTAACCAGAAGATGACCCCAGAACTGATTCACGAATTCATTGCAGGTCTGGATGTCAGCGATGAGGTAAAAGAGGAACTTATGGCTATTACGCCAATGAATTATACAGGCATTTAAAGTATTAACCCCCAAAGAGGAACCGTGAGGTTCCCGAAAAAGAAAGGAAACAACAATTATGGATTTCGAAAACGAGAAGAAGACAGAAGAACAATCTGCAAACCAGCAGGGCGCCAGCAACCGAGAGGGTTACTCCAACCAACAGAACACTTATCGACAGGGGCGTTCACCACGTCCCCGTATTCATCAACAGACACGCACCTATAACCAGGGCGGCTACAACCGCAGTCAGAACGATGATGAAGGCGGTTTCCGTCCAGAAGGATTCGGTGCCGGACTTCAGAACAATAACGCCCAGCGTTCCTATCGTCCCCGCTACAACAATCAGCAGGATGGTGAACAGGGCGGATACCAGCCACGTCAGCAAGGTGGATACCAGCAGCGTGGAGGATATAACAACAACCGCGGTGGTTACCAACAGCGTGGCGGATATCAGCAGCGCGGCGGTTACAACAACAACCGTGGATATAATCGCGGATACAACAACAATCAGCAGGACGGTGAACAGGGCGGCTACCAATCACGCCAGCAAGGCGACTTCCAGCAGGGAGGTTATCAGCAGCAAGGCGGATACCAGCAGCGCGGCGGTTACCAACAGCGCGGCGGTTACAACAACCGCGGTGGATACCAGCAGCAGGGTGGATATCAGCAGCGTGGCGGTTACAACAACCGCGGCGGATACCAGCAGCAGGGTGGTTACCAGCAGCGTGGCGGATATAACAACAACCGCGGATATAATCGTCAGCGCACTGCAGACTATGATCCCAATGCAAAGTACAGCTTCAAGAAGCGTATAGAATATAAAGAGGAGAACTACGATCCCAACGAGCCCATCCGTTTGAACAAATTCCTTGCCAACGCCGGTGTTTGCAGCCGTCGTGAAGCTGATGATTTCATCCAGGCAGGTGTAGTGACCGTCAACGGAGAAGTGGTAACCGAATTGGGCACCAAGGTATTGCGCACCGACGAAGTGAAGTTCCACGACACTCCTGTCACTCCAGAGAAGAAAGTCTATGTGCTGCTCAACAAGCCCAAAGACTACGTGACCACCAGCGACGATCCTCAACAGCGTAAGATTGTGATGGATCTCGTCAAGGATGCTTGTCCTGAGCGCATCTATCCTGTAGGTCGTCTCGACCGCAACACCACCGGTGTGCTTCTGCTCACCAACGATGGTGACTTGGCATCGAAACTGACCCATCCTAAGTTCCTCAAGAAAAAGATTTATCACGTTTATCTCGATAAGAACGTGACTGCCCATGATATGCAGCAGATTGCCGAAGGTATCACCCTCGACGACGGTGACATCAAAGCCGACGACATCCAGTATGCAGACCCTGTTGACAAGAAGCAGGTGGGCATCGAGATCCACTCTGGTAAAAACCGCATTGTACGCCGTATCTTCGAGAGCCTCGGCTATAAAGTAACCAAGCTCGACCGTGTACAGTTTGCCGGACTTACCAAGAAGAACCTGCGTCGTGGCGACTGGCGCTACCTGACAGAGGAAGAGGTAGATCGTCTGCGCATGGGTGCTTACGAATAAACCAACAACGACTCACTGAAAATATAACAAGTGATGAAAAGAACTAAGATAGTAGATGTACTGAAGAGTACAGACTTTGGAAAAGATGTTTGTGTAAAGGGATGGGTGCGTACCCACCGTAGTTCGAAGGCCGTTGAATTCATTGCCCTCAACGACGGAAGCACCATCAACAACGTACAAATCGTTGTTAACCCTTCACAGTTTGATGAAGAAATGCTCAAGCAGATTACCACTGGTGCATGTATCTGTGCCACTGGTATTTTGGTAGAGAGTCAGGGTGCTGGTCAGAGCAGTGAAATTCAGGCCAAGACCTTGGAAATCTATGGTCTCTGCGATAACACTTATCCCATGCAGAAGAAAGGCCAGTCGTTTGAGGTGATGCGCAAGAATGCACACCTCCGTCTGCGTACCAATACTTTCGGTGCTGTGATGCGCATACGCCACAACATGGCTATTGCCATCCACCAATACTTCCATGAGCATGGTTTCTTCTATTTCCACACACCACTGATTACTGCCAGCGACTGCGAAGGTGCCGGACAGATGTTCCAGGTGACCACCAAGAATCTCTACGACCTGAAAAAGGACGAGAACGGTAGCATCATCTATGACGATGACTTCTTTGGCAAGCAGACTTCACTGACCGTCAGCGGACAGTTGGAGGGTGAGCTCGGTGCCACCGCACTGGGTGCCATCTATACTTTCGGCCCGACCTTCCGTGCTGAGAATTCCAATACTCCACGCCACTTGGCTGAGTTTTGGATGATTGAGCCAGAAGTCGCCTTCATCGACCTCAACGATCTGATGGACCTTGAGGAAGACTTCATCAAGTATTGCGTGCGTTGGGCATTGGAAAACTGTAAGGATGACCTTGCTTTCCTCAACAAGATGATCGACAAGACGCTGATTGAGCGCTTGGAGGGCATATTGAAAGATAGCTTCGTGCGTCTGCCCTACACCAAGGGTATTGAGATTCTGGAAGAGGCTGTGAAGAACGGTAAGAAGTTTGAATTCCCCGTATCATGGGGTATGGACCTCGCTTCCGAGCATGAGCGTTTCCTTGTGGAGGAACACTTCAAGAAGCCAGTCATCATGACCGACTACCCACGCGACATCAAGGCTTTCTATATGAAGCAGAACAACGACAGCGAAGAACGCCGTACCGTTCAGGGCACCGATGTACTGTTCCCACAGATTGGCGAAATCATCGGTGGTTCTGTTCGTGAGGAGAGTTACGACAAACTGATGGCTGAAATCGAGCGTCGCCAGATTCCTATGAAGGATATGTGGTGGTATCTCGACACCCGTCGCTATGGAAGTTGTCCTCACGGCGGTTTCGGTCTCGGTTTCGAGCGCCTCATCCTGTTTGTCACCGGCATGCAGAATATCCGCGACGTGATTCCTTTCCCACGTACTCCAAAGACAGCTGATTTCTAAATCACACATAGCATACTGGAAAGACGGCATCCTTCACGGGTTGCCGTCTTTTTCGTTGATAGACAAAAGAAGAATGTTTCGATGCTATCGAATGCACCATATATATAATGTACGTACGCGCACGCACACGCGACGTTATGATTTTATTAACATCAAACACCCAACTTGCATAATATCCTATAGGACATCGACTTACGTGGGTGTTCGATGATGACAGGATAGTTTTCAAACAGTGGCAACACCTTTATCAAACGTTGAAAACACCTTTATCAAACGTTGAAAACACTTTTATCAAACGTTGGATAACACTTTTATCAAACGTTGGATAATACTTTTATCAAACGTTGGATAATACCTTTATCAAACGTTGGATAATACCTTTATCAAACGTTGGATAATACTTTGATCCATTATGCACTCTTATACAATATTACACAACATCGCTATACAACGTTTCCTAATGTATTCACCGACTCACACTTGGTAGTTTGGGTTGTCGATAGTAAAAACGTTGGTGGGTGGTCGAGCGGTGGTCGAAACGAAAGCAATCGACCACCACTTAAAGTATTGTGTAATAACACCTTACACTATAGTGGTGGTCGAGTGGTCGAAATTTTCTAAAAACTAAAATTTAGGTGTGCACAGTCATGCTGTGCAATATTGTCACAGTTTGCAGGTAACCTGTAATAGGAGGATCAACCTGCTGCATGCACACATTTCATATTGGTAGCCAACTGCTTAACACTACTTGCACCAACCAATACACTTGTCACGCCATGCTGTTGGAGAATCCATGCCAATGCCATTTCTGCCAATGTTTCTCCACGATCAGCAGCCTCTTGATTGAGTTGTTGCAACTGTGCCAGGAGTTCTGGCGTTAATACCGAATGTTTCAAGAAACGCTCTTGAGCCATGCGACTATCGGCAGGCACTCCGTTGAGATAACGGTCGGTAAGCAATCCTTGCGCCAACGGTGAGAACGATATGAAACCGATACCCTCTGCTGCACAATAGTCGAGCGTGCCATTCTCCTGCGGTGTGCGGTCCAACATGTTGAGTTTGTCTTGGAATATCAACAATGGTGTGTCGTGTGCTTTCAGATAGTCCACTGCTTTCTTCAATGCATCCAGTGGCCAACGGCTGATACCCAAATAGAGTGCTTTGCCTTGGCGCACAATATCCACCATGGCTTGTAGTGTTTCCTCTATCGGGGTGTTGGGATCAAAGCGATGGCTATAAAACAAATCGACATAGTCTATATGCATGCGCTTGAGGCTCTGGTCGATACTCGCCATAAGATACTTACGCGAGCCCCACTCTCCATAAGGTCCAGGCCACATATCGTAACCAGCTTTGGTCGATATGAACAGTTCATCGCGGTAGCGCTTGAAGTCATCGTCCATGAGTCTGCCCATAGTTTCTTCTGCCGAACCGTATGGCGGTCCATAGTTGTTGGCAAGATCGAAATGGGTGATACCATGGTCGAAAGCGTAGTGAGTGATGGCACGACTGCGCTCATAAGAGTCGTTGCCTCCGAAATTATGCCAGAATCCTAAACTGACTTTTGGAAGCATCACTCCACTGCGTCCACAGCGCTGATAGAGTGCCTCTGCATCGGCGTAACGGCTATTGTCTGCCGTATAGATTTCTTTCAGTTCCATAATGTTTGATGTATTTGTGTCGATAAAGTTACACATATTTTCCGAAGATATGTTGTATATCACAAACTTTTTTACTATTTTTGCAAAGTAAAGACATTATTAACCTACAAAAAATGAAAAAGACTCTTCTATTAGTTGCCATGGCTCTGTTGGGCCTTACCCATGTTTCGGCACAGGATGTCGATGATCTTGGAATTTTCAACCACCTTAGCATTGGTGCGGGAGTGGGTACCACCGGTATCACTATCGACCTTGCTGCGCCCGTCACCCCCTATGTAGCCGTACGCGCTGGTGTTGATATCTTCCCTAACATTAAGGTGAAGACCGATTTGGATATTGATGTAAATGTAGATCAGCAGTACGAACATTATATCAGCGGCTTTACTATCCCTAAAGAGGTGAAGGTAGAGGGCAAGACCGACATGATAGGTGGCAATGCCCACGTCCTGTTTGATTTCTTCCCCTTCAAACAGAGCAGTTTCCACTTGACTGCCGGTGCTTATTTCGGTAAAGACAAGGTGGTCAGCCTCTACAACAAAGAAGATGGTGCGCTGAAAGTCATCAATCAGGCCAACCAGATATTGATCAACGAGGGAATAGCAAACCCCAATACCCACGAAAACATGATTGGTTTGGATTTGGGCGATTTCTTTCTGACTCCCGATCAGAATGGTAATGTAGATGCCACGCTGAAGGTGAGCAAGTTTCGCCCCTATGTGGGTTTAGGCTTTGGACGTCCCGTACCGATGAAGCATCGCTTCACTTGCAATTTCGACCTTGGTGTACAGTTTTGGGGCACACCTGAAGTTTATCTGCGCGACAACAAACTGGAGAAGACCACAACCAATAGCGATGCTGGCGAGGTATTGAAGGTTATCAGTAAGATTTCTGTTTATCCTTCGCTCAACATCCGCTTCGTAGGTCGCATTCTCTAATGAGGCATATCTATTAATAAGGTGTAGGCAGCACATGGGTGCTGCCTACCTTTGTTTCTATTGATGATGTTGCGTGATTGCCGTTGGATATGTGTGATGACGTCAAACCAGCGTGATACCATCATCGGCAATAGTAATCAGCCGGCGGCGATACAAGTCGCCGATGGCTTTCTTATACACCTTCTTGCTCACTTTGAATCGATCTTGGATGAGTTCCGAAGGACTCTTATCGCCCAAATCACAATGTCCGCCATTCTCCTGTAGATAATGGAGAAGCACGTCGGAGAACTCTTCGGTCTGGCGTCGTCCAGTAGGTTGCAACGTCAGATCAATCTTGTTGTCTTGGCGCACATGGTCGATATACGCTTTGAGGCGATCGCCCGAATGAAGGGATTGGAAAATCTGTCCCTCGTAGATAAGACCCTGATACTTGTTATCTACAATGACCTTGAAACCGAGATCTGTCTTTTGCCACACCAGCACTTCCACCTCGTCACCATGTTTATAGACATGATAGGGAGTCTGTTTGATTTCATCATTGGTCGGGAAAAGATACTTGTCAACCTTGGCTGTAGCCATCAGTCGGTAGCTCTCTTCATCGATGGTGATATAGACCAGATAATATTGTCCTTTCTGCATGCGCATCTTCTGCTCGCGGAATGGGCAAAACAAATCTTTCATCAATCCCCAGTTGAGGAAAGCACCATATTCGTTGACCCATGCCACTTCAAGCCATGCGAAATCGCCTACCTTGGCTATCGGTTTTTGGGTTGTAGCTACTGGGCGTTCGTCCTGATCGAGATAGATAAACACTTCGAGTTGGTCTCCTATCTTGGCATCTTTAGGCACATAGCGTGCAGGGAGAAGTATCTCACCTTCATCACCTCCATCAAGATACAGGCCGAAATCAACGGCCTTGACAATCGTCAGCGTATTATAGTCACCGAGTTTTATCTTCATTTATTTCTTCGTTTTGTGGTTGTTCTATTGTTTGTTCTGCTGCGCTGTGTTGATCTGCTACAGCGTCTTCACCTTCCACTGGTTGCTCCGACGGTTCAACAGTTTCGGGCTGTTCCAACTCTCCGTCACGCAGATGTATGGTACGGTCGGTAAGCGTGGCAAGTTGTTCGTCGTGGGTAACAATGACAAAGGTCTGTCCGTACTTGTCGCGCAAATCGAAAAACAGCTGATGCAGTTCTGCCTTGTTTTTCGAATCAAGCGATCCACTGGGTTCATCTGCCAGTATGACCGTAGGATTGTTGATCAATGCACGTGCCACCGCCACACGTTGTTTCTCACCGCCACTAAGTTCGTTAGGCTTGTGGTTGGCTCTGTCTGCCAGTCCCATAAACTGTAGAAGTTCAGAAGCTCGCTGTTTGGCTTCGCTACTTGATGTGCCTGCGATATAGGCTGGTATCATAATATTTTCCAGCGCTGTAAATTCGGGCAGCAGTTGATGAAACTGAAACACGAAACCGATATGACGGTTGCGGAAGTCTGCCAGTTTTTTGTTAGACAAACTCGTCACGTCGATTCCGTCTATATGTACCGAACCAGTATTGGGCCGGTCGAGCGTTCCTATAATCTGCAACAAGGTTGTCTTGCCGGCTCCGCTTGGTCCTACAATACTGACCACCTCACCTTTTCCTATGGTGAGGTCTATGCCTTTGAGCACTTGCAGTTTGCCAAAACTCTTGGTGATGTTGTTGATAGCTATCATTTCTTCAGAAATTTCTTTGTTCGTTGTTTGTTGATCCAGCGCAGGATAGCGTCATAGATACTGCTTTCCTCATGGTGCTGGGCCTCAGTAAAGGTCATATTCTCCTCCTTGATGTCACCATACTGATCGGGGAAGATTATCATTAGATTCTTGCCCGAAAAATGTTGCATAAGCTCATTGGGCAGGCGTTCAAGTGCAGATTTATAAGAGATGGTTCCTTTACGGGCAGTAACCACTACAAACATGTGGTCGTTGCGTATGGTCTCTGCCAATCGGGGCAGTTCGTTCCAATGTGCCATGTAGGTATATTCGCTGCGCACACTGGGATGCCAGTTGGTGATGTATTCTCTGATGAGTGCCAACGACTCTTGACGTCCATGAAATTCTATACGGCAATCAAGATTTCCTGCCATTCGGCACAAGCGTTCGAGCCAGCGATGGAATCCGGGTTCAAATTCTGCTCGCGACGGGACGACCACTTCTATGCGACGCAGCGTATTGAGGGGTTCTATGAATCGTGTGAGCACAATCTGCCGGCTCAGTCCATTATACAAGCTCTGTATGAAATCGCCCCAGAATTTGGGATTGTTATCGGTATGAACGTGCATACCCATGATAATTTCCGAGGCTGCAAACTCACGGAAGGCATGCTTGATGCCATTGGCAATATTGGTGGCAAGGCGCACTTGGGTCTGCATCTTCACATCATAACCGCTGGCACGTTGTTCCAGTTTCTCTAACAATTGCAATCCGTGTTCCCTATTGATGGCTGCTTTTTGGTCATCATACACTACATTGAGCGCCACCAATTCACGATTCAACTTCTGGTTGCGCATCATCACCGCAAGTTCGAGAAGTTGCGGTGCAATCTCTGGATACTTCACACAAAGGAAGATGCGCTCATCATCGCGCTGCTGATTGGTCACAGGCAGATGTGACTTATCGCACAACACGATTTGTCGGGCTGCCTGTTCGGTGGTCATCGTACTGATCAGACAAGTGACGAGTATCATGATAACTACGCCGTTGAGTATCTCGTTGTTGACCAAATACACACCAGGACTTATCTCCAAACGCATGCCAACCAATACCATGGCGATGGCACCAGCCGCATGGGCGCTGGTCAGACCAAACATCATACGGCCTGCAACCTGTGGCAAGCGGAACAGCAGACTCGACAGATAGGCTGCCACTGCCTTACCGAAGGTTCCGAAGAATGCTATCATCGTCACGATAAACAGCATGTGTGGTCCTTCAAACAGACTGCTCACATCGATAAGCATACCCACTCCAATCAGGAAATAGGGAATAAACAATGCATTACCGATAAACTCTATGCGGTTCATCAGAGGCGATACGTGGGGAATATATCGGTTAAGTATCAGTCCTGAGAAAAATGCGCCAACAATACCTTCCACTCCTACGGCTTCTGAAGCCGCAGCACTTAGAAACAATATAGCCAATACAAAGATGAACTGCATGACGGCATCACTATAGCGACGCAGGAAGAAGCGGGTCAGTTTTGGAATAAGCCATACGCTGACACCACAATAGCACACAAACTTAGTAAGAAACAACAGCCAGAACCCTACCCCCACATCTTCTCCATAGGAAGCTGCCAAGGCTGCCAACATAAGGAGTGCCAGAAAGAGTGAGATCATCGACGAACCGACAGACAGCATGACACTCGACTCACGTTGCAGTCCGTAGCGTCCGATTATGGGATAGGCTATTAGTGTGTTCGATGCCATGATACATCCCAGCAGGAAAGAGGCTTGCGAGGAGTACCCTAAAATATGCTCTGCCATAATCCACGTAAGTGATAGAGGGACGAAACAGGTCAGCAGTCCGAATATCAAGAATCGGTTGCTATTGCGTTTCACACTCTCCATGTCCATCTCAAGGCCTGCGAGAAACATAATATAGAGCAATCCGACCTTGCCAAACAGTTCAAACGAATCGTCGCGTTGTAGGATATTGAATCCGTATTTACCCACAATCATTCCCGCCAACACCATACCGATGATGTGTGGAATGCGCAGTTTGCTCATAATGATAGGGGCAAACAGAATGATGAGCAGCACCACGCAGAATATCAGCGTGGGATCAGTAATGGGGAAATATGATAACAGCATCTGCATATTTGTCTTTACAAGGGTTCAAAGGTACGAATAAGCGAGCGAAAAACCAAATATATTTGAGCTTTTCCGAGCGAGAGTACCTAAAATCCATAGGATTAAAGGTACGAATAAGCGAGCGAAAAACCAAATATATTTGAGCTTTTCCGAGCGAGAGTACCTAAAATCCATAGGATTAAAGGTACGAATAAGCGAGCGAAAAACCAAATATATTTGAGCTTTTCCGAGCGGGAGTACCTAAAATCCATAGGATTAAAGGTACGAATAAGCGAGCGAAAAACCGTTTCCAATTCAAATAGATTCAAGCTTTTACATGACAAAAAGTACAAGAATGTAACCACCAACAGGGTTTTAACCAACAAAAACTAAAGAAAAAACCACTTTTTCTTTGCATTCTGCTCACATAATCGTACCTTTGCACCCGGATATTCAACATAACCAAAGAAAAAGATAAATTATGAAAGTAGCAATCGTTGGCGCCAGTGGCGCCGTAGGACAGGAATTTCTTCGAATACTCGACCAGCGCAACTTCCCTATGGACGAGTTGGTGTTGTTCGGCTCAAAGCGCAGTGCAGGTACCACTTACACATTTCGTGGAAAAGAACTGACCGTCAAATTGCTTCAGCATAACGACGATTTCAAAGACATCGACATCGCCTTTACATCGGCAGGCGGCGGCACCTCTGAGGAGTTTGCCGAAACCATCACCAAGTATGGTGCCGTGATGATCGACAACTCGAGTGCATTCCGTATGTGCGACGATGTACCCTTGGTAGTTCCCGAAGTGAATGCCGAGGATGCCCTCAACCGTCCACGTGGCATTATTGCCAACCCCAACTGCACCACTATCATGATGGTTGTTGTGCTCAAGCCCATCGACGATCTGAGCCATATCAAGAAGATTCACATCGCTTCCTACCAGAGTGCATCTGGTGCTGGAGCTGCTGCTATGGCAGAACTGCAACAGCAGTACAAAGACCTTATCGAGACAGGAAAGACCGATCACATCAGTAAGTTCCCCCACCAGTTGGCATACAACGTCATTCCACAGATTGACAAGATGACACCCAACGACTATACCAAGGAGGAAATGAAGATGTTCAACGAAACTCGTAAAATCATGCACTCGGATGTACGCACAAGTGCCACCTGTGTACGTGTATCATCTCTTCGTTCTCACTCTGAGAGCGTATGGTTTGAAACCGAGAGTCCGCTTACCGTCGAACAGATTCGCACAGCACTTGAAGCAGCTCCCGGCGTAACCGTTAAGGACGATGCCCAAAACTACGTATATCCCATGCCTTTGGAGAGTGCAGGCAAAGACGATATCTATGTAGGACGCATCCGCAAGGATCTTGCCGACGATAATGGTAACACCTTGTGGCTCACCGGCGACCAGATTCGCAAAGGTGCCGCCCTCAATGCAGTACAGATTGCCGAATACCTTATCAAGGTGGGCAACGTAAAATAACCCGAAGGCATCCCGAAACCATCCCGACCACTCCGTCACTCAATAATGATGTGACATTGTGGTCGGTTTTTCATTGATGGCGGGTCATTTTATAGATTTTCATCTCGTATCGATTATACGCTAAATAAAGAACGAAGATGCACATAAAAGAAAAGCACTTGCAACTTCTTCCAACTCTGCAGAATGCTTTATTGGCAGTGGCAGTGTTCTGTTATTGGATGTGGATAGCTCCTCATCTCTTATTTTTCCGCGAAAGCATGCAGCTTTTTCTTTGGACAGAAGACTATCTGAGCGAACGCCTTGCCGTGCCGGGTGGATTTGCACAGTATCTTGGTGAGTGCATCGTGCAGTTGTTTCTCAATCCTGCCATCGGCGCTGGTTGCTACGCCTTGATGGCTGTCATGACCAAGATCATTTCTGCCCGTCTTCTGAGTTCGGTTATAACCGACAAAGTACGCTGGTCTTGGCTTACGCTCCTGCCTCCGCTTGTCTTGTGGTATATTACTACGGTGCCCACCATACCGATGACAGTTCCCGTAGCATTGTTGCTGACCATAACCCTAATGGCAATACTACCCGACAACCCTCGCAGTAGTATGTGGCTGACTATTGTCCTCGTCCCTGCGGGCTACTGGCTGTTAGGACCAGCCATCGTTCTATTACCTCTCTACCATCTACGCTTCCTGCATAGAGCACAGCGATTTCACATCGTTACGGTAGTGCTTGGCACTTTGCTGTTGTTGGCAGGTTCCGTAGTGGCGAGCAGTCGCGTCGTGGCTTATCCGCTCCGCATGCTCGTCCAAGGCATCGACTACCATTGGGCTCCTGAGTTGATGGGCGACGAGGAGGAAATGATTTACGACATGCTGTCCAGACGTCACCGCTGGGCAACGATAGCCAACCGCTATAATACCCACCCATCCGACAATCCTGCCATTCTGGCTGTGGCGAAATATGCCCTTTATCATGAAGGGATGATAGAACGGCAAGAACTTCTTCAGGGCCTTGCTCCCTCTTTCCGATCCCAGAACTCCATCCCGGCCATGCAAATGATTAGCGAGGTATATCTTCGTGTGGGATTCATCACCATGTCACAACGCAATGCCTTTGAAGCCATGGAGGGCATTCCCAACTGCAACAAGAGTGCCCGTTCACTGTATCGACTGGTAGAGACTAACCTGATTACTGGGCAATATGAAGTGGCGCTAAAATACATCACTATACTTGAACATACACTCATGTATCGTTCCTGGGCAAATAAGATGCGCCGTCTGGTGGAACATCCACAACGCATCCGGAATCATGTGTTCTATCATGAACTGCAACTGGTCTATAATGCCACTCCAGATGCATTTTTCTAACTTCCAAGCATACCGCAAATGAACAAATATCTTCTATCAGCCTTCCTATTGCTCGTCTTAGCGTGCTCCTCCACACCTCACGATGTGCAGGAGAGCAATCGTCTGCCTAAGATCTATCCCGACTATATTGACGTCACCATCCCTGTCGGTATCGCTCCCCTCAACTTTGCCATAGCCGATCCGCAGGTAACCACAGTTGACGTAGTGGTAAGAGGTGCCCATGGTGGAAAACTGCATGCCAATGGCAAGGATGCCGACTTCAACATCAAAGAATGGCATCAGTTGCTCACACAGAATAAGGGTGCAGACCTCTACGTGGAAGTATGTGCCGAACGTGACGGTAGGTGGACCCGTTATCGTGATTTCCGTATCCACGTCAGCAACCAGCCGCTCGATGAATGGGGACTAACCTACCGCCTCATCCCACCTAGCTATGCCATGTACAGCAAGATGGGAATCTACCAGCGCGACCTTTCCAATTTTGAAGAGACGCCTCTTATCGTCAACACAGCCATCCCCAACCAATGCGTCAACTGTCATACACCCAACCAAACCAATCCAGACCAATATGTCTTTCATGTACGTGGAGAACATGGAGCTACAGTCATTAGGAGAAATGGGAAAATTGAACTTTTGAAGGCAAAAAACGAACTGTTGGGTGGTTCGATGGTCTATCCCTATTGGCATCCGAAAGGGCGTTTCTGTGCCTTCTCCACCAACAAGACCTTACAGATGTTTCATGCTGCAGCTAAAAGCAAGCGCATCGAGGTCTATGATTCCGAATCGGACATCTTTGTCTATGACACTCAGAGACATTCCATCCTTCGCGACACACTGCTAATGAGAAAGGAATGGGCAGAGAACACGCCTGTGTTTTCTCCTGATGGCAAATGGTTATATTTTATCACAGCGCGTCGACAAAACTATCCTGCCGACTACAATAAAGAACGTTACAGCCTCTGTCGCATGGCTTTCGACAGTATGTCGGGACGTTTCGGAACGCAAGTAGATACACTCATCAACGCTAGGACAATGGGCAAAAGTGTCACATGGCCTCGTCCTTCCTATGACGGCCGCTATCTCCTATATACTCAGATTGACTATGGCTACTTCTCCGTATGGCATCCCGAAAGCGACCTCTGGATACTTAATCTGAAGACCATGCAGACCTATCCGCTCACAGCTGCTAACAGCAAGCGCACCGAGAGTCTTCATGCCTGGACAAAGAACAGCAAATGGTTTCTCTTCACCTCACGGCGCGACGACGGACTCTATACGCGTATCTACCTATCCTCCATCGACCGCCAAGGAAGAGCCACCAAACCTTTCATGCTTCCCCAACGTCATCCAAAAGAATATTATCGACTGTTGCTTTATTCCTATAACACGCCCGATTTCACCCTCCGTCCTGTAGATTCCGATGCTTTCAAGCTACAACACGATATCGAGAGTGAACACCGGATTTCAACACAAATCAATCAGTAGATTACCACATCGTATTATAGCAGAGGCTCTGACAGATAGCGTTGAAACATCATTCTATAGGCTGCTGCCTTCTTCTCAAAAGCCAAAGGATAGGCACGCGAAGAAGATGGCAGCCTATATAGTTCCACCTGCAGAGGGAGCATGATATGGCTATTGACCTTCGGCACATGGGCTATACCCATACGCTGGCATATGGTCTCAGCAGCTTTCTCGCCCGTCACCACAATAGCTTTCAGCATCGGCATCTGTGCCACAAGTGCCGCAACGTCAGTCTGCTCCACCACTTCAAGATACTTATCGCTGGCATTATCCTTCAACCGTCTCACAGCTGTTGCGGTATCAAAGAAACCGATGCCATACTTCTCGCAATGGCTGACAATATCATCCAATCGGAATGTCTTGCGCTTTTGATCCACAAAATGCTGTTTGTCACCATAGAACACCTCCCCCTCTATGCGCCAATGGTCGTTGATGAAGTTGGGATAATAGAAGTCCATACACCACCTTTTACGTTGGGGAGGAAAGCTGCCCAAGAATAATATTTCTCCCCGTTTCGGCAGAAAAGGTTTCAACGGATGCCACTCCACATTGTCATCCGTACTATCCATCCGCGCCAGATGTGCGCTATCAAGCCAAGAGTCTTCCTTTGCCATTCGTCTTTATTTTTATGCAAAGGTAGTACAAACCGAGCGAAATACAAAAGGAAACCGAGTTTTCCTTTTATTTCCAAGTTGTGGTCTATCTTGAACAAGTTAAGTAATAGTCACTTGTTAAACTTACTGGTTTTGAGTATGTAATCCCCACCCATCAAGGCAGGGCAGCAGAGAACGTACTCTTCTCATACCTTGTGCATGAGGGGGATGTGATACCAGGCAACTCTCACTTCGACACCACCAAGGGACATATTGAAGGACGTAGAGCAACGGCGCTCGACTGTACCGTGGACGATGCGAAGGACACGCAACTCGAAGTTCCCTTCAAGGGCAATGTCGATCCTAAGAAACTTGAGGCAGCACTTGAGCAAAACGGCGATAAAGTGCCATTTATCATTGTGACCATCACCAACAATACCGCAGGCGGTCAACCCGTATCCATGGAAAACCTAAGAGCAGTTCGTGCCATTGCCGACAAATACGGCAAACCGGTGCTATTCGACTCTGCTCGTTTTGCCGAAAACGCATACTTTATCAAAACGCGCGAAGAGGGTTATCAGGACAAGACCATCAAGGAAATTACAAAAGAAATGTTTGCACTCGCTGATGGAATGAGCATGAGTGCCAAGAAGGATGGTATCGTCAATATGGGTGGATTCATCGCCACAAGACGCCAAGACTGGTATGAAGGAGCCAAAGGCTTCTGTGTACAGTTTGAAGGTTATCTGACCTATGGTGGCATGAATGGTCGCGATATGAATGCTCTGGCAGTTGGTCTTGACGAGAACACAGAGTTTGACAATCTGCAAACTCGTATTCATCAGGTAGAATATCTGGCATCTTTGCTCGATGAGTATGGCATTCCTTATCAGCGTCCTGCCGGTGGACACGCTATTTTCGTTGATGCACCAAAGGTGCTTACCCACGTGCCGAAGGAAGAATTTCCGGCTCAGACACTCA
This sequence comes from Prevotella sp. P4-98, assembly GCF_002251405.1. Lineage (NCBI taxonomy): Bacteria > Pseudomonadati > Bacteroidota > Bacteroidia > Bacteroidales > Prevotellaceae > Prevotella > Prevotella sp. P4-98. The sequence continues at coordinate 175,442 of NZ_NPJC01000051.1, forward strand.
CGGTAGAACTCTATCTTGAAGCAGGTATTCGTGGGTGCGAGATTGGTTATCTGTTGGCAGACCGTGATCCTGTGACACGCGAAAATCGCTTCAACGGTCTTGACCTTCTGAGTCTTGCCATACCGCGCCGTGTATATACCGACAACCACATGGCTGTCATCGCAGCAGCTCTGAAGAATGTGTATGACCGCCGCCAGCATATTACCCACGGTGTGCATATTACATGGGAAGCACCTCTGATGCGCCATTTCACCGTGCAGCTTGAGAGAATCACAGACTAACCACTTAGCGTTCTCCTTGAGGCACAACTCAAACGAGGAGAACTTCGTTGACTTTCCACCACGTTCAGAAAGTTCAATCCTGCTCATTTGGCTTAACGAAAACAGAAGGCTGCCATTCCTCCATCAGGTTTGGCAGTTTCTCGTTGCGCCTTCGAAAGTTTCTCGTCATTTTCTCGATCTTCTTTCGTCCTTCTTTCGTTCTTCTCTCGTCCTTCTCTCGTTCGAAATTCGTCCGATCCTCGTTCGGTCCTCGTTCGGTCTTCGATAGACTAACGAATAAGCAACGAGAGACGAACGAGAGACGAACGAGGACCTAACGAGAACCCAACGAGAACCGAACGAGAAGCTATCGAGAACTGGTCGGGTGTAAATCGAAGAACCATGGTCCTTCTGTTGTAACCAATTTGAGGTGTTTAGAGTTGCATTTGTAAACATAATTGAGAATTTTTAATTGATAAGACTTGTGGTTTATTGCAAAGGCCTCATCCTTGTTTTGGAAATCAACCTTGGGTTCGCGTGCAAAGATACAATATCACACCCCCCGTTGTCAACCCCTTAGTCTGGATTTTAATTTTATTTAACTAATAATTTAGGTTTTTTAATATTATAGAGACAAAATTCCATCAAAAACCACACCTTTTAGATGGGAAACAACAGTTTATCAAGGTGTCGGATATTCCGTAGATCATAAAAAATCCGAGTAACTGGTTTGATCACAACAGGAGATGTGAAATTGGTACTAAATGCTGTATTTTTAGCGCATGGCGTTATCGCGACCAGCGATTGGCAATATCGCGACCAGCGATTGGCGTTATCTCTCCCAGCGATTGACGTTCTCTACAATAGAGAGCAATATTACCTGTTTTTCAATAGATGTCCATGACCTATCCTCCTGACATGGTGTGCTATCAAGTTTCAGCCTGAAAAACGTATCATCTATGCAATCCTCATCCCCCTCCACCCTAACCAACCATTAGGAGAAACGTATATTTTTTTCCTCTATTCCTCAGTCTTTTCATTCTCACAAAGACATCTTCATGTCACTCTCCACACCAAACAAGTATGCTTATATTGTTGTAGTTCGTAAAAACATGGTGTAAGGAAGGTACTACGATAAATGATAATTTAGAGGCGATGGCAAAGCAGCTCTACGACTATTGGTTTGTGCAGTTTGATTTCCCGAATGAGGAGGGCAAGCCGTATAAGTCGAGTGGCGGAGCTATGGTTTGGAATGAGAAATTGAAGCGTGAGATACCGCAAGGGTGGAACAATGGCGTATTATCTGATGTTGCCAACATCACGATGGGACAATCACCTGATGGCTCTTCTTACAATGAAGATGGTGAAGGCATTATTTTCTATCAAGGTAGTACAGATTTTGGACTTCGTTTTCCAGACATTCGACAATACACAACTTTGCCAAGCCGATACGCAAATAAGGGAGATATTCTTATGAGCGTAAGAGCACCAGTTGGAGCATTGAACATTGCAAATAATGATTGCTGTATTGGTCGTGGTCTTTCTGCCTTATCGTCAAAGATAGGGTCTATGACACATTTATACTATTTGATGAATGACTTTAGATTAAAATTTGAAGGAATGAACTCTGCTGGTACGACATTTGGGTCTATAACAAAGGATGAACTATTCTCTCTTCCTGTTGTCATTCCTACAAAGTCTGTTATTTCGGAGTTTGAGCAAGTTTGTGAGCCGATATTCGACAAACAAATGATAATCGGTGAAGAAATCAACGCTTTAACTAAGCTGCGAGACGAACTTCTACCCCTCTTAATGAACGGTCAAGCCACGGTAAATTATCATTTATCGGTACTATTTCTTTCTTCTCTTATATTATATAGGCACTAATACAAGTTTTATGACATGAAAGAAATAGTTATTCAAACCATTTTGAATGGTATGCGAGCGGTACTGACTGATATTCAGTTGGAATTGCTGACAGATGTGGCCCAAAGGGCATTATCTGAATGTGAGATTACACCAAAGGCAACAGAGGAAGAAAAACGCAACAAGGAAAACGCTGAACTTCTTGGTGCTTTTATATCCTCAAAGAAAGTGGAGGGTTGCTCAGACAAGACAATCCACTATTATAAGTCTTCCATTGAGAAGCTGATAGCGACTGTGAAGAAGAATGTGTGCGACATTGCCACTAATGACATTCGTCGCTATCTCGCTGAGCAACAGGAACAACGAGAACTTAGCAAGGTTACTATTGACAACTTGCGTCGTATTTATTCCAGTTTCTTCTCTTGGCTTGAAGATGAGGATTATATCACCAAAAGTCCTGTCCGCAGGATCCATAAGGTGCGCACGGATGCTTTGGTGAAAGAGGTGCTGACTGATGAGAATATCGAAGTGCTACGTGACAGTTGCCAGGAATTGCGTGACATTGCTATGATAGATTTGCTGCTTAGTACTGGTATGCGTGTAGGGGAGTTAGTAAAAATCAACCGTGACGACATTGACTTTCAAGAACGCCAGTGTGTAGTGTTTGGCAAGGGCAACAAAGAGCGTGAGGTTTATTTCAACGCAAGGACTAAAATTCACCTCAAAAAGTATTTGGAGCAACGCACAGACACAAATCCTGCATTGTTTGTGAGTCTGCATGAACCTCACACACGGCTAACCATTAGTGGCGTGGAAGTGCGTTTGCGTCAGCTTGGAAAGCGTGTAAACCTCAACAAGGTTCACCCTCACAAGTTCCGTAGGACATTAGCAACAATGGCTATTGACAAGGGTATGCCGATAGAGCAAGTGCAGAAGATGTTGGGACACGTAAAAATTGACACTACGCTGCATTATGCTATGGTAAATCAAGCCAATGTAAAGGCTGCACACCGCAAATTTCTTAATTAAGGTTTAGAAATGCATTATTCTGCTTGTTTATGAGTACCTTTGCGAGATAAATTCAAAAAGAAATACTTATGAAGTTAGCAGATATTATAGAAACTTTTATATCAGGCGACTGGGGTGAAGAAAAGGTTGCTGAAGATACCCCTAATTCAGTGTTTTGTATTAGGGGCGCAGACATAGTGCCTATAACTAACCATTGCTTTAATGGAATACCACAGCGTTTCGTTTGTGACAAGACAATAGAAAATAAAACGTTGAAGGCTGGCGATTTGATAATAGAGAAATCGGGCGGTAGCCCGACACAATCCACAGGACGCATTATATATGTGTCGGAAGATATGATAAAAGCCAAAGGTAATGTTGTCTGTTCTAACTTTTGTACAGCATTTCGTGTAAAGGCTGGTTGGAATCCTTTGTATGTGTATTACTTTTGGCAGAATGTATATAATCATGGTGCATTTTTCAATTTCGAGGGGAAGACTTCTGGCATCAAGAACTTACAGCTTGACAATGCCCTGTCTGCCATTGATATTGAATATCTACCTCTCGAAAAACAAAACCGAATAGTTGCCTCTTTAGCCTCTATTGATGAGAAAATCAAAGTCAATCGTCAGATAAATGATAATTTAGAGGCGATGGCAAAGCAACTCTACGACTATTGGTTTGTGCAGTTTGACTTCCCGAATGAGGAGGAAAAACCGTATAAATCAAGTGGCGGAGCTATGGTATGGAATGAGAAACTGAAACGTGAGATACCAAAAGGGTTAGATGCCCAAAAGATTGGAGATATAGAAAAGAATATCATAACAGGCAAGACTCCATCATGTGCAGATGAGGATAATTTCGGAGGAGATATACCTTTTGTGACGATTGACGATATTAGAGGCAATCTATTTGTTTTTGGGGCACAACGCACTCTTTCTACAAAAGGGGCAGATAGTCAAGAAAAGAAATACTTACCCATAGGAAGTCTTTCAGTTTCATGTATTGGAACTATTGGTGTTATGGGATTTGTTGCAAAATTAGCGCAGACGAACCAACAGATAAATTCAATTGTTTTTGAACATGAATATAACAAAGAATTTCTATATTTTGCTTTGAGGGTGTATTTTGAAAATGCAAAAGCTAAAACTGGGAATGTTTTTGCAAATATGAGCAAGGAAGAATTTGCGTCAATAATCGTGACTTATCCCCCAAAGCAAATCTTACAAGCTTTCCATAATAAAATTGCTCCAATATTCGATAGTATAAAGAATAATATAGAAGAAATAAATGTTCTCACTAAGCAGCGAGACGAACTCTTGCCATTGCTAATGAACGGTCAAACGTCGGTAAATTATCATTTATCTGCTTATTGAGTTCTATTTTACGGTCTAAGTCAGCCAGCAACTTTCCAATGGTATGTTGTTCCTCTATTGATGGCAGCAATACTGGTATATTGCTGATAGTATCATTGGAAAGTGTGTATCGCTGACCACTACCAGAAGCATTGTTTTCAAAATACTTCTGAATGTAGCGAGTATGCATAAAGGCATTCAAATATTTTCCGTCAACAATAGCCGGATTGGGGGTAATCAACGCACAATGATAGCCGAGAAGTACATCCTCGAAATCGTCTGCAATATAAGTGGCAACGCCTATATCATCTCTGGTTTCACTATCCTTTGTGATGGCAACCATGCCTTTGCCTATTGAGCATTTATCTATTTCTGCTTGTTTTGCAGAAGCAGTCATAAATACCTTCGCCTTTTCCTTGGTGACTGCCCAATTGTAATAGACGTCAACAAAGTTACACAGACGCACAAGTATTTCGCCGTCTTTTGTTTTTTTGTCAACACCGCTAATTTCAATTTTAGCGATGTCGGCAAGTTTGTATTTTTTCAATTTCATTTATTCCTATATATATTATGGTTGTTTCCAAAATGGAAATAACCATGTATTACTCTTTATCCGTTTTTTCTTTTAAGTCTTCAAGTTTTTTCTCTATTTCCTCAATCTGTGGTAATGCCGATGCTACATCAGCAAAGAGTTTTTCTGTTTCATATTGTGCAATTCCCATAGGTTGGGTAATGCCACGAAGCGAAAACTCAGCTTTCTTGTTGCTCTTGGTTCGGCAGAGAAGCAAGCCAATGGTAGGTTTGTCTTCTGGAGATTTTACAATGTCATCAACAGCAGAAATATAGAAGTTCAGTTTGCTAACGTACTCTGGTTTGAACTCCACGGCTTTCAATTCCACTACAACATAGCAATGCAGTTTGAGATGGTACATCAGCAAGTCGATATAATAATCATCCCCATCTACGGAAATATTGTATTGTCTGCCTATGTATGCAAAACCACGTCCCATCTCGAGGAGAAAATCAGTTATTTTGCTTGTCAAGGACTTTTCTATATCTAATTCATTTTGTAATGCCACCGTTCCAATGAACGAGAAATTATAAGGGTCTTTAAATATGTAACGAGCCAAGTCAGACTGAACAGGTGGCAAGGTCTGTTCAAAATTATTAATTGCATGCCCTTTAGCATGGATATATCCATTGTTTATTTGGAGGAGCATCACATCACGACTCCACCCATTCTGTGCTGTTTCTGTTATATAGTAGGCACGTTGTGCTTCGTCTTTTACTTTGGATAACAGTGAAATATGGTGATACCAAGATATTTGTGCTAGTGGCACTTGCACAAATTCCTTACCTTCACTCTCTAATTTTGCAAGTGTCACTTGCAAAATTGGCAGTTCCTTTAATTTTGCAAGTGACACTTGCAAAAATGGGAAATCAGGATATTGCATGGCGAAACTCTTCATATATCCAAGATTGCGCTTGGAATAGCCACGGTCATCCGGATAGCGAGAAATCAAATCTTTCGATAGTTGCTCTATAACCTGTTTGCCCCAACCTTCCTGTTCTTGTTTCTGTAGGATACTTTTCCCTATATTCCAATATAGAGACAATGTTCCCATATTGACACTGATAGCCGTTTTCAACTTTGCAGTGTCAATCAGCTGTTCAATGTCTTTACGCCATTGAATATAGCCAGTAGGCAGCAGTGTGTTGCTCTCTATTGTTATATTGTTCATTTTATTATTCCTTTCCTGCATTAGCATTGAAACCGATGCAGTCCAACTGTTTTATAATTTCTTCTTCCAAACGATGACTCTCTGTGAATTGTTGTGTAAGCGTAGTTTTATAATCGCTCATTCGCTTGTTGAACTCTTCTTCCGTAATATCCACATAGTCTATCTTGATATCAAAATACTGTCCGGCAGAGAGGCTATATCCCTTCTCTTTAATTTCATCGTAGGTCACATTGACAGAGAAGTCATCCACAGCTTCCTTATTTTGAAAAGTGCTGACTATCTGGTCTATCTCCTCGTCACGAAGACGAACTTTTTTCAATCCATTGCTATCTTTGTATTCCTCACCAAGTTTGCTGGCATCAATCAAAACCACCTTATCACTCTTCTTTGAGTCATCGAAGAAGAGTACAGAAACATTGGTTCCTGTGTTGGCAAAGACATTGCTTGGCATGGATACACAGCCATAAACTATCTTATTGTCAACGATATGCTTCAATATTTTGTTCTCAATACCACTTTTGGCGGTAATAAATCCTGTCGGAATAACAATAGCTCCCTTGCCTGAGTTTTTCTTCAAAGAATTGATAACATGCTGAATAAAGCAAGTATAGATTGCCATGCTTTCTTTTTTCTTTGCTGGTACTTTTGGTACTCCTGCCCAGAAACGGGCGGGAAAGGCGGCAATTTTTTCTCTTGTATCGCTGAAATCCATCTTGAATGGTGGATTGCTTACCACAAAGTCGAACTGACGAAGGCTTTGTCCGTCATCGCTTTTATGGTAAGGTGCAACGAGTGTATCGCCTTGAATGGCATGATCAAGTGAAGACACCAAGCCATTGAGTAGCAGGTTGAGCTTGAGCATCTTATTGCTTCGTTGAGAAATATCTTGTGCAAAAATAGTACAGCGGTCTTCACCGATTTGATGTGACAATGCCATCAGCAAAGTACCTGTACCTGCTGATGGGTCGTAACATTCCATATTATGGAGGTCGGCATGGTCGCCCACTAATAATCTGGCCATAATTGTAGCGATGGCATGAGGAGTGTAATATTCTGCATATTTTCCACCTCCTGCCGTATTGTAGTCTTTGATGAGATATTCAAAGATGTTGGCGAAGAAGTCGTAATGCTCTGAAAAAGCTTCCTCAAAAGAGAAATTGGCAAGTTTATCTACCATGGCACGTGCAAATGGTGCTCGTTGAACCACATCTGTCACATATTGGGTTAATGGCTCAAAGAGAGGTATCTTGGTATTTTGAGTAGTTTGTGTAGAGAAAATGGCAAGATTCTGCTCAGCAATATCACTCATCGTATTATCGAAGATAAAGTCAAAATCACCCTTTGCCTGTTGATTCCAAAGGTTGGCTATCAAATGCTCTGGCTTCAAACGTGGTAGATCTGGAGACAAGGAAGCCAACAACATCATGCGCTCCATATCACTCAATTCACTGTAAGCGGTTTCCCATTTCTCTGCTATCCGAATTTTCTCAGCATAACGGTTTTCCGAGTGTTTGATGGCATAACCAAACTTGTCATTCAAAAACTTATATAGGAATACCTGTGTGATAATTTTATACTCATTGCCATCGTTGCCCATTCCGTATGTCTTGCAGGTAGCTTTCAGGGCATCGATTAGCGCTACGGTTTTTTCTCTTATTGTCATATTTTTATATTAAATTACTTGAATATGTTCTATTATATTGATTAATGTATTGACGAGCTATTCTGGTTTGGATGAAAGTAAAATCGTCCATTTGTGGCTCTATGTTTGGATGATGATAGAGCGACTGAGCAATTTCTGTCATTACAGTCATCTCAAAATAGTCATCTTTCTTCAGGATGTCAGCACGGTCATAAACCTTTTGATCTATTTCTGATTTTATATCAGATAGTATCGCCACAATGTCATGGTCATAATAACTAAAGATGAATGGCTTATGCTCTTTCAATCTTCGTTGGTTTTCTTCGTGAATCCGTTTGTGAACATTGGCAAACTTCGTATCGCCATTGTATTTCTTCAGCAATCGGTTATTGCTTTCCTGTAATTTTACTAATCGTTCGATTATTTCATCCAGCTCTTTACTTTCTTGGTTGAACTTTGCGATACTGTCAACGACAAAGCCATGTTCCTTGAATCTTTGCATGAAGGCATCACGCAGAGTAATATATTCCGGATCGTCAGGATCTGTATTTTCTGTAAATTTATGAATCACTAAAGCCCACTTTTCTTGTAGTTCCTGTCCACCAGCTATCATTTTCATTTCTTCCTCTCCTATTTTAGCGAAGTTGAAGCGGATGTCTTGCATAGCTTCATTTACAAGTTGCTTGGTCTCATCAGAAACGGCAAAGGCTTCCTTTTGGTTGATGATATCAATGTGATGTTGCACTTCCTTTAGCATATCAGGGAGTTTGGTCAGCTCAACCTTACTGAAAGCATTCTTCAAGCTGTCATCACCAAATGTACGTACAATATTGGCACAATCCTTGGCTGAAACCAATGCTTTTTTCAAGTCGAGTAGCACTTGCTTATCTTCGATGGAAGATATCTCAGATGAGAACTCTTCTACATTGTTTGTCGTGTAATCAAACAATATTTGACGTACATCTTTCATCTGCCGAATCAGTTCATCAGGATCTTCTATGACCTGTGAGAATGTATCGGTGATGTGATTGCCATCTACTTCTTCAGGATTATTGAAGCGATTCAGCTCTCTGAGATAAGCCTCATTGGTTTCTTCAAAGTTTTGCTTGATATTAGCAAAGTCGATGACATACCCATAACGATTGCTCTTATATGGTCGATTAACACGTGTGAGAGCCTGTAAAAGGTTATGGTCACGGAGTTTGCGACCAAAATAAAGTCGCTTTAAGCGTGGTGCATCGAAACCTGTCAAGAGCATATTGAAGACGATAAGCAAGTCGATGCTCATGTTTTTCTTGAAATCCTTGATAATTTGCTTGCGAGTTTCTTTATCATCACTATCGTGCAAAATGAGTCCAACTTTTAGTGGACACGTCTTGTAACTTGGCAATGGTATGGCATTGGCAACCATCCACTCTTGTCCATCCATCTTGATTTGGATAGGCTTGGCATATCCAGTGTCAGACGTATTAGTAGATCCTCCATCAGAGAAGTTTTGAAATGCCTCATACAGTTTTCTTGCTTGTTCACTTGTCTCGCAAATGACCATACCAGCAAGTGTATCATCCCCTTGTATCTTGCGGAATTTTGTTAAGTCATCAGCTATGTAACGAGCTAATTCCCCTACATAGCTATCGTGTTCTATGATTTGAGAACGCTTAATATCCTTCTTTTGTACAAGGGTTTCCAACTTATCGTAAACCTCTGACAATCGTTCCTTATATGAGGTCTCTATGTCCTCACGGATAATCTTTAATGTATATCCGTCTGCAATAGAGCGATCATAATAATAAGTATGGAAGTAACGTTGGAAGACCACACTCGAAGCACAATCTTCCTTTAGCAGAGGAGTTCCTGTCAAGGCTATCTTGATGGAATTCGGGTCTGCATCAAAAAGATTAGCAAGGAAACAACCACCTGGTTTGTAACCACGATGTGCCTCGTCCATAATGAAAATACGCTGTAGGCTTGTAGCGTAAGCCGGAAGTTCAAACTTTTGTTTGTCTTCGGCAAAGCGTTGAATATTTACAACTGTTATCTCTTGCTGTCCACTGGTTCCTTCTTGTGCGTGGTTGTTGCGAAACTGAGCCATCAATTCCGCACGAGTATTGGCTGTTGAAACAATGAGTCCACGAGCCTCAAATTCTTGGGTGGCTTGTTCCAGCAAGTCTATTCTATCTACAATGAAATAGAATTTCGCTACCATATTATTCTTAGCATAATAGTCGGATAGAACATAGGTAAGATAAAAAGACAGAGCTGTTTTTCCACTACCTTGTGTATGCCAAACTACGCCAGAAGTAGCTCCTTCTGAGAGTTGTTGGCGAATAGCGAGTGCGGCAAACATCTGCTGGTAGCGCATGATGTGCTTTTGGTCAGTGCTTTCTATTTTTCCATCCACCTCTTTTTCCATTTTAACGTATGCTATGCCATACTTGATGATAAAGAGCAATCGCTCAGGACTACACATGGAGGTAAGTATTCGATTCGTTGGGGTATTGATGCCAAGGTTGGTTTGATACTCTGGTGTATGATGAATGACTTGACAATTGAAGTCTGCCAAGATTTGTCTTTCTTCTTCTTGTTTGATTTCCTTATATGGATAATTGGCATTATAAGGTGCTATTGGGAGATTGGAAGGATTTTCCTCACGAAAGCAATTGAAGGGCGCATTTTCTCTTGCGGCAGTGCAGTAGAAAGCCCCTTGAATAGGAACTATTCCCCCCATCGTGTCATACTCCATATTATTGGAGAATATCATCAACTGTGTGATGTTGATAAAACTACGATACTTTTTGTTGGGGAAACGCTCTTGATTCATTCGTTTACTTTCAGCTACAATTCCCCCATGATTATTCGGTTTTTTCACCTCTACGAAGCAAAGAGGTAAGCCGTTGACAAACAAAGTGATATCTGGACGAAATTCATCTTGTCCATTTTTACAAGTAAATTCAGCTGTAAAATGAAAGGTGTTATTCTGAGGATTTTCAAAGTCTATCAATCTAACGGGAGATACTGCATGTAACCTTTTATAGAAAGACTTGCCGAGGTCATCATTCTTTAATTCTTGGCGAATGGAGCGCAAAGTCCTCTCAAACCCATCTTTCTTTGCTGATGAATTCAATTTAAAAAACTGTTTCTTGAAAACCTCTATCAAGATATTTGTGTCAGGGTCATAAACTGTCCCTGCCATATCCTCGCTTATCTTTCCAAAATAAGAATAACCTAATCGAGTTAAGTGAACCATTGCTGGCATCTGAACTCTTGTTGCTTCGTTAAATTTACTCATTGCTTCTTCTTTATTTAATCGAAGTTGATAATTTCACTTACGCTGACATCTAACAACTCTGAAATCTTTTTCAAAGTCATTAAATCTGGCTGTATAGTGTTGGTACACCATTTTGAAACAGTTGTTTGATTTACTCCCAACTGTTCTGCAAGCCATTTGTTGGTCTTTTTCTTTTTAACTAAGACCAATTTTAGCTGGTTTAAATCTTCCATCACGTTCAATTTATTGCTTTAGATACAAATTTAGTGATTTATTTTTATAACTATGTACCTATAGGGTAATCTTTAACATGATATAACAAAGGAAGGTAGAGTTGTCGCAAAAAAATAGTATGAAAATATGTAATACGAAGCATTGCTTTAGGCAACCTCTAGGGAAATTACGAAGGTAGAAAGATTATCAAACATCCCCCAAAAGCAAAAATCCCAATCGCTTGGAATAAGCAATTGGGATTGATTCTGTGCGCCTGACAGGACTCGAACCTGCACGTCGGAAACACTAGATCCTAAGTCTAGCGCGTCTACCAATTCCGCCACAGGCGCATTTCGGCTGCAAAATTAGTAAAAAAGACGCGAACTGCAAAAGGAATATCCGTTTTTCTTTTCATTTGTGCATGATATTGGTATGGAATACACTTTATACAGGAAAGGGAAACGCATGACACGCAAAGGGAATACACATTATACCAAAAACAGAGGAATGAATCAAACCCAAATCGGCATGGTGACCAACTTGGGTTTAATTCATATCATGGATAGAGGCAGAGACGGATGCCGCTGCCATACAGACGGTCTGTCTCTACCATTGGTTTCTACCGTCAATATTCCATCGAGAACGATATGCCACGACGCATCATGTCATTAGCCAATGGACGCATGCGCTGGAGGAACGACTCCCATGAGCGGTTTTCCTGCTGACTCCATCCAGCCTCTGCCAATGCTATGGCACGGGGGTAAGCCTGATAATAGATGCGCTCAGGTGTTGTGATACATTCACTCCAAAGCGTTCCAGCCACACCAAACAAGTTGTTCTCTTCAAACTTCTTATCGTGTCCCCATGCAGGATCAAGGCTATAAGTATCCTTGAGTGTAGTCGTCGGCATACCCCAGTTGACTTCAGGCATATCGCCCTTGGCCATTGGATAGTCGAAATAGCAATGTTCTCCTGGACATAGCATGATGCGAGCATTGTTTTCCACAGCAGCTTGAAGCGCCTTATCGGTCAGTCCATAGGTCATGCTGCGGCAACACGCCGTTACAGGAATATGATGGTCAGTCCTGCCATCACGATACTTACCATCGACATGAGCTTGATAAGAATATTGAGCGAGGGGCCAGAGGTATCCTTGAATGGGTCGCCCACGGTATCGCCAACAATGGTTGCCTTGTGGTTCTCACTGCCCTTTCCGTCGAAATGGCCCTCTTCTATCATCTTCTTGGCATTATCCCATGCACCACCAGAGTTAGACATAAACACGGCAAGGGTGAAACCAGCAGCAAGTCCGCCAGTGAGCAGACCGAGCACACCAGCCACACCAAGCACAAGACCCACCACGATGGGGATAACGATGGCAAGCAGCGAAGGAATGATCATCTCGCGCTGGGCACCACGTGTGCTTATCTCCACACAGCAACCATAGTCGGGTGTGGCTTTGCCTTCAAGTATTCCTTTGATTTCTCGGAATTGCCGGCGCACCTCCTGCACCATCGATTCTGCAGCACGACCTACGGCACCCATGGTCAATCCGCAGAACAGGAAGGCAGCCATTGCTCCGAGGAAAGCACCTACCAGGACCTTCGGATTGATGAGATTCACTTGGAAGAAATTGATGAAGTCTATGGTCGTTGCATTCGTTGGGTCGAACACATTTCCTGCTGTATCAAAATACTGTTTGCCGTTTTCCACGGCACGTATCATGGCAATCTTGATTTCCTCGATATAGGAAGCAAGTAGAGCGAGAGCCGTAAGGGCAGCCGATCCGATGGCAAAGCCCTTGCCTGTAGCAGCAGTAGTATTGCCAAGGGCATCAAGGGCATCGGTGCGCTCACGCACTTCTTCACCCAGTCCGCTCATCTCAGCATTGCCGCCGGCATTGTCGGCAATGGGGCCATAGGCATCGGTGGCAAGGGTGATGCCGAGCGTTGACAGCATGCCCACGGCTGCAATACCTATACCGTAAAGACCGATACTGATAGACTTTGCCGAGAGCGACATATCGAAACCGTTGGCACAGAGATAGCTCAGCATGATAGCCACCGATATGGTGACTACGGGTATCATCGTAGAGATCATTCCTGTACCTATTCCTTTAATAATAACGGTGGCTGGTCCTGTCTGCGATGCCTCTGCTATCTTTTGTGTCGGTCGATAACTTTGTGAGGTGTAATATTCCGTTGCCTGACCGATTACCACACCTGCCACAAGACCGCTGATAACGGAGAAACTGAGTCCTAACCAGTTTTCTATACCCAGCAGATAGAGTATCACAAAGGTGGCTACGGCAATGAGTCCGGCGCTGACATTGGTGCCAAGCCCCAGCGAGTGGAGCAGTTCTTTCATCGACGCTCCCTCTTTGGTGCGCACCAAGAATATGCCGATAAGCGACAGGAATATTCCTATGGCGGCTATCACCATCGGGGCAATGACTGCGCGCAACTGCATATCGCCATTCATGGCAAAGGCTGTAGCGCCCAAAGCGGCGGTTGACAGTATCGAACCGCAATAGCTCTCGTAGAGGTCGGCACCCATTCCGGCAACATCGCCCACATTGTCGCCCACATTGTCGGCAATGGTGGCTGGATTGCGTGGGTCATCTTCTGGGATATTGGCTTCTACCTTGCCCACGAGGTCGGCACCCACATCGGCAGCCTTGGTGTATATTCCTCCACCCACACGGGCAAAGAGTGCTTGGGTGGAAGCGCCCATGCCAAAGGTCAACATGGTGGTTGTGATGGTGATGAGTGCAGTATTTTCGCCTTCATAAACGGCATTGAGTACAACAAACCAAATGGCGATATCGAGCAGTCCAAGACCTACCACAACGAGTCCCATCACCGCACCACTGCGGAATGCTATCCGCAATCCTTTGTCCAGTCCGGTGCGCGCTCCGTTAGCGGTACGGGCTGATGCATAGGTGGCGGTTTTCATACCGAAGAAACCTGCCAGTCCGGAGAACAGACCGCCGGTGAGAAATGCAAAGGGTACCCATGGATTTTGCACTTTCAGTACGTACGCCATGAAAGCAAATACGATGGCAAGCACTATAAAGACGATAGTCACTACCTTATACTGTTGTTTCAGATAAGCCATTGCACCTTTTCTCACATGTGCTGCAATTTCTTTCATTCGCTCTGTACCTTCATCTTCCTTCATCATGGTGCGGAAGAAATACCATGCCATTCCTAATGCAACAATACTGGCAATCGGAATCAGCCAAAACACTAATGGAATGTTGTTCATAACAATATAGTTTTTAGATTAATAATTATATACGGCAGTCATCGTTAGGAAAACGATACTGCAAATTTACGAAATATATCGATACGAAAAAGCAAAATCCATTATTTTTTTCGACCCAAACAAATTTATTTTCCATTGCGCACACATCTCTATTCTGGATCACCATTTCCTCGCGCACACGCACACGCGAGTCTCAACTTTTTCGACCACCGACCACCATTTCTGCATATCATTCGTCTTTTCAATAACTTACACGCGGTGGTCGATTCCAAAAAAACATGGTTTTCGACCACCATTCGACCACCCTCCAAACACCATGCCCAATCTGCTGTTGCAACCATAAAAGCTGCGAAACCACAATAGAGTCCAATATAGGCTTGGTATTTTCAAATGCTCGACAACACCCTTATCATACATTCGACAACACTATTGCACAATATTTGACATCACTCTTTTCTGATATTTGAAACAACTTGTTTCCAACGTTGAAAAGACCCTTGTCTAACGTTTGACAGCACCCTTATCCAACGTTTGACAACACTTTTATCTAACGTTTGACAATACTTTTATCTAACGTTGGATAACACCTTTGTCAAACGTTGGATAACACCTTTACCAAACGTTGGATAATAACTTTGTCAGCCGTTTGAAAATGCCTGATAATAATTTATATTTACTTCGTGTAAATATCAACAATGATTATCTGGAAAATCATGTGTGGTCGAAGTGTGGTCGAAAATACGGGTTCGAAGCAATCGACCACAGCAACAAATCACTATCTTACAATACATTACACTATACCTGTGGTCGTGTGGTCGAAATTTTTAGAAAACAAAAATTTCATGGATTCCAAGTACGGAAACCGTATCGTCTATCAAGACGATAGTTATCTCTATAATTACATTTCTTTAAAAGGGACAGCTCTATAATCAGATTCTTAATTGTACCGAATTCGATACTATTAAAACTATGCGTTACAGATAACAATATAACAGTTTTCAAAAAGTAAACTGGGCATTTTCTGTTTCACAGAATTATCTTCAACAAGGATTCAGCCAAAGAAAATAATGATAAAGCAAGATTTTTATGTCAACATCTTCGCCTCTCTCATTTAATTTTTATATATTTGCATGCAATATAACCCGCAACATTCCCAACACATCAAAACGTATGGTAACATATCTCATCATTATTGCTGTGGTAGCTGTCATCATGGTGGCAGTAGGCTTCGCATTAGGCAACAAAAGCAAAGGTAACGGACAAAACAATACCGAACTGATTGACAATCTACACGCACAACTGACTGACTTGACCAGGAAAATACAAGCACAAGAAAGCACCATTGCCAATCAACAGAATCAAATCATAACACTTACATCGGAGCGCGATGTGCAGAAAACTCACGCTGAGAATTTCTGTGCACAGTTGACTTTACAGAAAACTGACTTCGAAAAACAGATGAGCGCCCTAAAGGAAAATACCCAACAAACTATCAATACCGAAAGGGATCGCAATGTCAAAAGGGAAAGCGAACTGAAAGAAACGTTTGAGAAACAACTCGCCGACTTCAAGGCTTCTTACGAAACACAGATTGCAGAACTGAAGACCTCGCACGAGAAACAACTGGAACAAACCAAAGAGGGTGCCGAAAAACAAATAGAAGCGCTGAAGCAAATGAACCGCGAACAGATTGACAGTCAGATAAAACTCATCAAAGAGCAGATGCAGACCACATCGGAAGAAGTGCTCAAGCGCAGACAGGAAGAGTTGGGAGAGAGAAACAAAGAACAGGTGTCGAAGATTATCGACCCGTTGCAACAGAGCCTGAAGGATATGCAGGAGGCTTTCGATAAATCGAAGGAACAACAAAACGAAGCACTCACCCGACTCGACGAGACCATCAAAATCAATATGCAGAAGAGTGCACAACTGGGAGAAACTGCCGACCGACTGACCAGAGCTCTTACCGGTGAGGTGAAAGTGCAGGGCAACTTCGGCGAATTGAAACTGAAACAACTCCTTGAAGACCTTGAACTGAAAGAGGGTGAACAGTTTGACACGCAGGAAACACTACGCGACAAAGCAGGAAAAACGGCAAAAGGCGAAGACGGAAAGGGACTGATACCCGACTTCATTCTGCATTTCCCCAACAACCGCCATGTGGTGGTCGATTCAAAAATGTCGCTGACAGACTATGAGCGATATATGAATGCAGAAGACGGCACAACCGAGAAGTCAGATTATCTTAAAGCACACATCGCCAGCGTAAGAGCACAGGTGAAGCGACTTGCAAAAAAGGAATATACCAAATATCTGCCAAGCGGATACAACAGACTCAATTTCGCCATTATGTATGTGCCGATAGAAGGGGCACTCAATCTGGCTCTACTCAACGACAACTCGCTATGGCGCGAAGCCTACGACGAGGGAGTCTTGATACTCGGTCCGCAGACCATGTATATGAACTTGCGCGTATTGGAGATGATGTGGACACAGGTGCGACAACTCCAAAACCAGCAGGACATGATGAATGCTGCCAATACCGTGATAGACCGTGTGCAGGACTTTGGCATTCGTTTCATGGAGGTGGAATCGAGCATGAACGATACCATCAAGAAGATTTCCAAACTGAAAATTACCACCGCCGACAGCGGACCAAGCATCATCACAGCTGCCAAAAATCTGATTAAGGCAGGTGCCAAAGAGAATAAAAAGAAGAAGTCGCTCAACGACATGAACGACTCCTTATTTATAGAAACAGATGCTACAGCGATGCTCCATGACGAGAGCGAAAGCTGATTTCACTTTCCTTTGATCACATTTCGTGCGGTTTCGATAATGGTATCGACACCACGACGCGTATCTGCATCATCGAGATGGAGGGAGATGTCGGGCTCGATGCCAAACTCTGTCTGACGCTTCTGACTGTCGTACATGGGGCAGGCTGAATAGCGAACCATCCATCCATTAGGCAGACTATTGCTCATCGGCATGCCAGAACCGCCACCAGTACGATAACCTACCAGAGTGACATTTGGGAGCGCATGCATCATCGATGCAAACTCGTTGGCAGCGCTAAACACCCCACGGTTGACAAGAACACATACCGGTTTGCGCCAACGCAGCCTGCTGGAGGGTTCGAGATACTGAGCTTTGAGTTCGCTGAAATCATTATGTCCCGTACCTGTCTTGTGTTGCATATATCCCACCAACGTCTTCTCATCGACGAAGCGGGAAGCCAAGCGCTCGGCATTGGTCAGTTCGCCACCGCCATTGCTACGGATGTCGATAATAAGTCCTCGACAAAGTAGGAAATAAGACAATACCTCATCGAGGTTGCCCTCTCCTATTGCATCGGCAAACGACTCATAGCGCACATAGCCGATATTGTCGTCGAGCACCCGATATTTCATGCCGCTGGCAATTTTATAGTCTGTACGGAGATAAATGCGTTCGAGCGAATCACTATAATCTGAGGCATAGTCTTCCTTCCATGCCCAATAGCGCCCGTAATCATAACTGGCACCAAGGTTGACGTGTCCGTCGCGAAGTTCCGACAGCATATCGGTCATCACTTCAAAGAGCTGACGATCGGTCATGCGGTCGCTGACGCGTTCCTTGTATTTGACATAGACCTCCTGCCAATCGAGTCCATACTGCTGTTGCTTATAGTCGAAGAAGCAGTAATGCTGATCGATGATACGCCAAAGTGCCTCAAAATTGCCGGTTGGCGTATTGGGTTGTTCGTCTTCGTCGATACAAGAAGTGAACATCGTGACCATGAATATGGCGCACAACATCAGGGCGACGGTATGCAAACGGTTCAGCGTCTGCATGAAGCCAAATGGGCAAAGCCGATGGACGATATTCAATTTATGGGATAGAACTGTCATCATGATTCGTTACGGGATTGATTGTTTTACGCTGTCTGAATTGTATTCAGAGCCGGCGCGAAATGATTGAGAACCGACGGGTGATGCCCACCATGAAGCGATGAGTATAGACATGTTGCTTCAGATGATTGACATGAAACTGCTGATAGTTGCCCAAATAGCCGATGCGAAGGGCGATAGACGCTGATAATGGCGTTTCGAGTGTCAACATCTGACGAAACTCAGGTGCCGACACAAAGGTGGTCAGCCGCACGTTGCCGTCATAGTCGCCTCTGACAAAAGTCTCATAGTAGGTCTGTCCGTAGTTGGGCGAGAACATCACTCCTGCCAATGGCAAGGCAAGTTCGTAGCGTGCCACTACCGGATGGCGCATGACCGAGAAGCGATAAGAAGCCACTCCGGTAGGCATCAGATTAAGATGTGCACGAGCCTGGGCAGAATTGTTTGAATTGGAACTATTATAGATAAATCCCAACGAGGCATTAGCCATGCCTCCTGCCTGTAGGGTCAGGCGATTGTCGAGCAGTTGCCAACGGCGCAAACGTCCCCAATAGAAATTGTAGGCACCTTCCAGTTCGTCGCGCTGATCGGTACGGTCACTAACCGACGAGAAGTTGACTTCATGTTCCATGACCGTGCCCCATCTTCGTTGTGGGCGCTGTCGTTCGACGGTGCAGAGATATGTAACTCCCGGTCCGCTAAAATGTTCGGCAGACAGATAGGTGTCAAGCACCTGGGATGCGCCACCTCCCACCATGTGACTTACCGTAGAGATACGGAGAGAATCGGTAGCGGTTTGTGACGTTGCCGACGTTGCACTCAGCATAAGTGCCAGTACGAAGAGCGTTCTATTGATAGTCTTCATCAGAGAAAAGCGTTTGTTGTCCAGTCAGTTCGTCAATCACCTGTTGCTGACTCTTTCCAGCATCAGGGTCCAGATTCTCTTCCTCTTCCGTTTCATCGGCCTCATCTTCTTTGGGTGGGTCAGGCAGACGAGTGGGTTCCAGTTCGGTAATGCTGGCAATCTGGTAGGTTGTGAGACGTTTACCCTTTGCTTTATAGCCCTTAACCGCAATAAACTGTTCTACGTCAATCTCCTCTGATCCGCGGAATTCGTCAGCTCCACCATAGGTGACAAGGATGCGCGGATAGACTTGGTCGGTGAGCAATATCTCCTTGGAATTGGGATTCTCGCCCAGATAACATTGTTTGCGTTTGGATGCTTCCAGCAAGAAGCGCTTGACATAGGGATATCCTTGATTGTCGGCATCGTAGAGCACACAGCTCCAGACCTTGTCGGCATCGTATTTCTCCAGTCTTACGATATTGTCTTCGAAGTGGTTGTTGACATCGAAATTGGTGAGATAGTATTCACCATTGGGTAGGAATACGAGTATCTGGTCGCCATCGTTGAACTCGCCCAACAAGCGTCCGTGCTCGTCGTAGTTCAGGCGGTTGACATCGGGATCGTACCACACTTTGCGTCCGCCCAATGTGGAGTGACCATGACTCTTTAGTCCGATGCGATGCACTTGGAACTTGGTCAGCAGATTACCCTTAGCAGCACGTCCCTTGATGAGCACCTCGGAGAAGTCCTTGTCGAAGAATATCTTTTTGAGCTTTGGTGCAGGGTCGAGTGTTATCTTGATAACTTCAGCCTCGCCATTGGGATTGGCGGTGAAATAAACGACACGCGATCCCGGGGTTCCAATGGTCAGGTCGTATTCGCGATCGCGAGTAACCGACGGCACGTTGAAGCGCTTTATATAATAGAAGCCTTTCTTTCCGTCACGATACACCATATTATAAATAGTGCGCTGGTCGTTTTTCTTAAACACACCAAGCCACAGTATATTCTTTCCTACAAATATCTTATCTGCCACACGGATGACCTTGAACTTACCATCTTTGTAGAAGATGATGACATCATCGATATCGGAACAGTTGCAGACAAACTCGTCTTTCTTCAGTCCTGTACCTATAAATCCATCGGCACGGTTGATATAGAGTTTCTGATTGGCCTCAACAACCTTGGTAGCCTCGATGGTATCGAAGTTGCGGATTTCGGTCAGTCGCGGATGATCCTTACCATATTTCTCTTTAAGGAACTTAAACCAATTGGCGGTGACCTCTACAAGGTTGTTGAGGTCGCGGTCAATCTGTTCGATTTCCTCCTTGATGCGTGCCATGAGTTCGTCGGCTTTATCCTTGTTGAACTTAAGGATTCGCTGCATTTTAATCTCCAGCAACTTGAGAATATCATCCTTGGTTACCTCACGAACCAGTTGTGGATAGTAGGGAGTGAGGCGTTCGTCAATATGTTCGCATACGGCATCGACATTGGGTGCCTGTTCGAATTTGCGGTCTTTATAGATGCGCTCTTCGATGAATATCTTTTCAAGCGAAGCGAAATGATACTGCTCAAGAAGTTCGTTCTTGCGGATTTCGAGTTCCTGCCGGATAAGATCCTTAGTGCGGTCGGCTGAATGGCGCAACACATCGGATATGGTGAGGAATTTCGGCTTATTGTCTTCGATGACACAGCAGTTGGGCGAAATATTGATTTCGCAATCGGAGAAAGCATAGAGCGCATCGAGTGTCTTGTCGGACGAGACACCGGGTGCCAACTGTATTTGTATTTCCACCTTGGCTGCGGTGAGGTCTTCCACGTGACGTGCCTTAATCTTTCCTTTCTCGATGGCTTTGAGTATCGAGTCAATAATGGTTTCGGTAGTCTTGGAGAAGGGAATCTCTCGAATGACAAGGGTCTTCTGGTCGAGTTTCTCTATCTTCGCACGTACTTTCAACGAACCGCCTCGCTGTCCGTCGTTGTATTTCGAAACATCAATAGAGCCGCCTGTGGGGAAGTCGGGATAGAGATGAAACTCCTCGCCATGCAGATAACTGATGGCTGCATCACACAGTTCAACGAAATTGTGGGGCAGTATTTTCGACGACAGACCTACGGCAATACCCTCGGCTCCCTGTGCCAGAAGCAACGGAAACTTTACGGGCAATGTGATGGGCTCCTTGTTGCGTCCGTCGTAAGACATCTGCCATTCGGTAGTTTTCGGATTGAAAACCGTATCGAGAGCAAACTTCGACAGGCGTGCCTCAATATAACGAGGGGCGGCAGCACGGTTGCCGGTGAGGATATTTCCCCAGTTTCCTTGGGTATCCACC
The DNA here is from genome assembly GCF_002251405.1 of Prevotella sp. P4-98. Taxonomy (NCBI): domain Bacteria; kingdom Pseudomonadati; phylum Bacteroidota; class Bacteroidia; order Bacteroidales; family Prevotellaceae; genus Prevotella; species Prevotella sp. P4-98. The sequence goes on from NZ_NPJC01000051.1 coordinate 197,139, forward strand.
AGCAATTCTTTCTGTCCGATCTGTACCAGCGCATCGCCAATAGAAGCATCGCCATGTGGGTGAAACTGCATGGTGTGTCCTACGATATTTGCCACCTTGTTGTAGCGACCGTCGTCCATTCGCTTCATCGAGTGAAGGATGCGGCGCTGCACAGGCTTTAGTCCATCTTCAATATGTGGTACGGCACGTTCCAGGATTACGTACGAAGCATAGTCCAGAAACCAGTTTTGATACATTCCGCTAAGATGGTGTACGGCTGCCGCATCAAACCTATCCACGGGTTTATAGCCTGAGTGTGCCTCGGCTTCAACCTCTTCGGTGGTGTATTGCTCTTCGTTCAGTATTTCGTCGTCCTTGATTTCGTCGTCCATTGATGTTTATCCTTTTAAGTTATAGGCATTGTCTGCCAACGCCTTTAATTCTTGCAAAATTACGAAAAATATTCGAATTTTGCAAGTTGGATGCTCGGTTTTACTTCACTTCAAACGATATTTCCGTCCGTATGTCGGCTGATGACGCACCTATCATGAGTTGGATGCGACCCTTTTCTGCCTCAAAACGATGGGTAGCCTCATCCCAATGGGTAAGGTCGGCACGGTCGATGGTGAGTTTGACCTCGCGTGTTTCTCCAGCTTTGACAGCCACTCGTTCAAAGGCTTTGAGCTGTTTCTGTGGATGTTCAACTTTAGAATCAGGATAGTTCACATAACATTGGACAACCTCATCGCCATCACGACCGCCAGTATTGGTAACAGGGAGCGTAACGGTCACGGTATGCTTGTCTTTCAGATTAACCTTTGGCTCACCATATCGGAACGTCGTGTAACTCAATCCGTAGCCGAAAGGATAGAGCACATCGCCTTGCTGATACATATAGGTACGGCCATTACGGATATTATAGTCCATCATGGCGGGCAAATCGAGAATATCCTTCACCCATGTTTGAGTGGTGCGACCGGCAGGATTGATGCGTCCGAAGAGTGCATCGGCTACGGCATGGCCTTGCTCCTGACTGCAATGGGTGATGTGGAGGATGGCAGGCAGATGGTCATTACTCCAATTGATGGTATATGGGAAACTGCTGACAAGCACAAGTACTGTGTTCTGGTTGGCACGATAGAGCTGACGAACGAGATCTTCATCGGGCAATTGCAACGATAGGCGGTCAACGGCTTCGCGACCGTCGCTGGGTACTGGACAGAAGAACCAATCAGCCTTGGTACCATAAGGATGATTGCCTGTACATATTACCACAGCGTCGGCTTCACGTGCCAGACGTTCTGCCTCACCCATACGGTTGTCTTTCACGTAGCTCACTTCAAATCCCTGTTGTGCTCCCAGTTCGCGAAGTGCTTTCAAGACAGTTACTTCATAGGGAGGTGTGCCACTATACCAGTCGTAGATAATCTCGTCGGCATAAGGTCCGACAACAGCCGCCTTTTTCACTTTCTTACTATCGAGCGGCAGGAGTCCGTTGTTTTTCAGGAGTACTACCGACTTGTTGGTCACCTCTCGCACAGCATTCCGTGCCTCTTCGGTCATAAAGGGCGGTGTGGCGGTTGTATCTGTTCCCATGGTTGCATACGGGTTGGGAGAATTCTTTCCGTCGAGCAGTCCAAGGCGGAGCATCACGCGCACATTACCCCGAATAGCCACTTCGATATCTTGTTCAGTAACCATTCCCTTGGCAAGCGCCTCGCGGATTTCATCCTGATAGCGGTCGAGTATCTGTCCCAACTGGTTTTTCACCACGGCAGCTGCGGCTTCTGTCTTAGTAGCAAATGCCTTATGGGCGGTCGATAGCATACCCATCGCACCACCATCGGTACAGATAATGCCATCATTCCCCCACTCTTTGCGAACGATACTTTGCAGACAGGGGTGTATGGCCATAGGTGTTCCATTCCAAGAATTATAGGCTGCCATCATGGCACGTGACCCTCCCTGCGTGATTCCTTTATAGAAAGGATAGGAATAATACTCGCGAAACAATCTGTCGTCGAAATTGCTGGAGGTAGAATCGCGACCATATTCATTACTATTGGCAAGGAAATGTTTCATCAGCGCGGCTGCTTTCCAATAGCGAGGATGATTGCCTTGCAGTCCGCGCACCATAGCCACGGTGAGCTGTCCGGTTAGGTACGGATCTTCACCATAACTCTCTTCGGTACGTCCCCAACGGGGATCGCGTGCCAAATCGGCATTGGGTGCATAGATGACAAGTCCCTTGCGGCGGGCATTGGGCTGATGGATATAATAGCGGGCCTCGGCAGCCATCTGCTCACCTACCATGCGCACAGCCTCACGATCCCACGTTTCTCCTAATCCATATGCCTGTGGAAAGATGGAAGTCGGTAGTGGATTGGGGCGCTTTTCACCATTCACCTCAATCATTCCGTTATTGTTTGCAGGTCCACCCAAAGCCACCCCATGAAGTCCTTCATAGCAACTGATAGACGGAATGCCCAAACGTGGTACCCCCATCTGTGTGGAGAGAAGAGAAATCTTCTCGTCGAGTGTCAACTGGCCGATAAAGAGATTGATACGCTGGTCATCCTTCAATCGAGTGTTCTGAAAATCGAATGGCTGTGCAACTACCGAGAGTTGTGCCATAAACATCAGTATCGAAAGCAGCTTCTTCATACTTTAATATTTTTAGGTTTTAGATTGCAAAAATACGATTTTTTTGCGAGAATGTTCTAACATTACCCCCAAAAAAGATTATTTGCAAAGCAAAAAAAACATTCGGGATGTATTCGGAATGTATTCGGGATGTATTCGGGATGCATTCGGGATGCAGCCATCCCTGTTTCTTGCGCTTTTCCGCAAGGTCTGTAAATCCCAAGCAACTCCCAAGCAACTCCCAACTAACTCCCATAAACTTACGCACAATGTAAGCCCCATCACGTTCGAATAAACAAAATATAACACGTTTTATTTTGTATTTCGCTCGATTTGCACTACCTTTGTAACCCTGTACTTAGGTAGGCTGCATCTCGGAAATAAAAAGAAAAAATCGTTTTTCTTTTGTATTTCGCTCGGTTTGCACTACCTTTGTAACCTTGTACTTAGGTAGGCTGCATCTCGGAAATAAAAAGAAAAAATCGTTTTTCTTTTGTATTTCGCTCGATTTGCACTACCTTTGCACGCATAATTTTTGAAAAGAAGTAAAAGCATTATGGCACAAGAAGATGTATTTAAGAAAATCGTAAGCCACTGTAAAGAATATGGTTTCGTATTTCCAAGCAGCGATATTTACGATGGATTGGGAGCCGTTTACGACTACGGACAGAACGGTGTAGAGTTGAAAAACAATATCAAAGAATACTGGTGGAAATCAATGGTACTGCTCCACGAAAACATTGTCGGTATCGATTCTGCCATCTTCATGCACCCCACAATTTGGAAAGCCTCTGGACACGTTGACGCATTCAACGACCCCCTCATCGACAACCGCGACTCAAAAAAGCGCTATCGTGCCGATGTGCTGATTGAAGACCAGATTGCAAAATACGATGAGAAGGTGCAGAAGGAAGTGGCAAAAGCACGCAAACGCTTCGGAGAAGCATTTGACGAAGCCAAATTCCTCGAAACCAACGAACGAGTAAAAGAGCATATTGCCAAGCGCGACGCACTACATGAGCGCTACGCTAAAGCCATGCAAGGACCAGACCTCGCAGAACTGAAGCAGATCATCCTTGATGAAGAAATCGTATGCCCCATCAGCGGCACACGCAACTGGACGGACGTACGCCAGTTCAACCTGATGTTCTCTACCGAAATGGGAGCCAGCGCTGAAGGTTCTATGAAAGTATATCTCCGCCCAGAAACCGCACAGGGTATCTTTGTCAACTACCTCAACGTGCAGAAGACCGGTCGCATGAAGATTCCATTCGGTATCGCTCAGATTGGTAAAGCATTCCGCAACGAGATTGTAGCACGCCAGTTCATCTTCCGCATGCGCGAATTTGAACAGATGGAAATGCAGTTCTTCGTAACTCCAGGTACTGAACTCGAATGGTTCCCCAAATGGAAACAAACTCGTATGGCTTGGCACCAAGCTCTTGGTTTCGGTGCAGAAAACTATCGCTTCCACGACCACGATAAACTTGCACACTATGCCAACGCAGCTACCGACATCGAATTCAAGATGCCATTCGGCTTCAAAGAAGTGGAAGGTATTCACTCACGTACCAACTTCGACCTCTCACAGCATGAGAAATTCTCAGGAAAGAGCATCAAATACTTCGATCCACAGACCAACGAGAGCTACACTCCGTATGTCATCGAGACCTCGATCGGCGTAGATCGTATGTTCCTCTCAGTCATGTGTCACTCATACTGCGAAGAGAAACTCGAAAACGGTGAAACACGCGTAGTACTCAAACTGCCCGCCGCCCTGGCTCCTGTAAAACTGGCAGTCATGCCACTCGTCAAGAAAGACGGACTGCCCGAAAAGGCACGCGAAATCATCAACAACCTGAAGTTCCACTTCAACTGCCAATACGACGAGAAAGACTCTATCGGAAAGCGCTACCGTCGTCAGGATGCCATCGGTACTCCTTACTGCGTTACCGTTGACCACGACTCACTCAACGATGGCAAGGTGACACTCCGCTTCCGCGACACCATGGAACAGGAGCGCGTCAATATCAGCGACTTGGCAAGCATCATCGAAGACAAGGTGAGCATCGTCAGCCTGCTCAAGAAGATTCAGTAAATACACCTATTATATAATAATGAGCATCTACAACATGATGATACGCAGCAAACAGACAATCCTCGCAGGTTGCCTGTTTGCCTTGATGCCCTTCTTTGCGGCATCATGCAGCGAAGACGATGGCACAGAAGAGGAATTTGTTGATTGGAAAAACACCAATGAACAGTATTTTGAAACACAATACAAACTACATGCCTCTGCCACAGCCTCATCGTTCGTTGTACGCAAATGGTCGGTTTCCGACTCCATCAACATCCCACAGACCGACTGCATCCTCGTGGATGTAATAGAGCGCGGAGAAGGCACTACATCACCATACTACAACGACTCACTATGTATGCAGTATCGCGGACGCCTCCTGCCATCAAAGTCGTACAAAGACGGATATGTGTTCGACCAAAGTTTTGAGGGGACATACGACCCTGCCGTTACCGCTCCCTACAAGATAGCACAGTACAACTCATACGGTTCTGTATCAGGATACCGACTGCCCGTTGCTTCCGATTTCGTCGATGGATTCAGCACAGCATTAATGAACATGCATAAAGGCGACCATTGGCGAGTGACCATACCATATCAACTGGCATACGGAGAAACTGCCAGCGGAGTAATACCAGCATACAGCACGCTGGTGTTCGACATTTGGCTCACAGATTTCTGGACAAAGACTAAAGGTGATCGCAATTAAGCGGTCACCTTTTTTATATCTACGCCACGCTAATTCCTACCTTTGACACCATGCCTCTTAGGTACTTTCGCTCGAGAATGAAAAGAAAAACACGCTTTTCTTTTGCATTCTGCTCGCTTATTCGTATCTTTGAGGCTGTGCCTCTTAGGTACTTTCACTCGAGAATGAAAAGAAAAACACGCTTTTCTTTTGCATTCTGCTCGCTTATTCGTACCTTTGAGGCTGTGCCTCTTAGGTACTTTCACTCGAGAATGAAAAGAAAAACACGCTTTTCTTTTGCATTCTGCTCGCTTATTCGTACCTTTGAGGCTGTGCCTCTTAGGTACTTTCGCTCGAGAATGAAAAGAAAAACACGCTTTTCTTTTGCATTCTGCTCGCTTATTCGTACCTTTGTCAAGGATATACACAACTGAAAACAAGACAGAAAATGATCTGGAATGAAACTATTGAATGTATGAGTCGCGAACAGCTTCGCGACCTACAAAGCCAACGTCTGCGAAAAATGGCAGACTACGTCTATCACAACACACCATTCTATCGGAAGAAATTTCAAGAAATGGGACTCGAACCTGGTGATATCCGAGATATAGACGACATCGTGAAACTACCATTTACCAACAAGCTCGACCTGCGCGACAACTATCCCTTCGGACTGACTGCCGTGCCCATGAGTCAGATTGTGCGTATCCACGCCTCTTCAGGAACTACAGGTAAACCGGTAGTAGTACTCTACACCCGCAAAGACCTTGCCATGTGGACCGAAGCTATCTCACGCGCATTCACTGCATACGGCGCTACAAAAAACGATATCTTCCAAGTGAGCTATGGCTACGGACTCTTCACCGGAGGACTCGGCGCTCACGATGGAGCTACCAATATCGGAGCCAGCGTGATTCCTATGTCAAGTGGAAACACACAGAAACAAATCACGCTGATGCACGACTTCGGCACATCGGTACTCTGTTGCACACCATCATACGCCATGTTCTTAGCAGAAACACTAAAAGACTGCGAATGGCCACGAGACGAATTCAAACTCAGAATTGGTGCATTCGGAGCCGAACCATGGACTGAAGAGATGCGCCATAAACTCGAAACATCATTGGGCATCAAAGCATACGACATCTACGGACTGAGCGAAATATCAGGACCAGGAGTGGGATACGAATGTGAATGTCAGAACGGTACACACCTCAACGAAGACTATTTCTACCCCGAAATACTCAATCCTGAAACAGGAGAACCCATGCCTGAAGGACAATTGGGAGAACTTACCTTCACACACCTTACCAAAGAGGGAATGCCATTGCTGCGCTACCGCACACACGACCTCACCGCACTACACTATGAGAAATGTGCATGCGGACGTACATTGGTGCGCATGGACCGCATACTGGGACGCTGCGACGACATGCTCATCATACGTGGCGTCAACGTATTCCCATCACAAATCGAATCAGTCATCCTCTCGTTGCCTGAATACGAACCGCACTTCCTGCTGACCGTCGATCGTAAAGACAATACCGACACAAGCGAACTGCAGGTAGAGGTCAAAGAGGAATACTACACCGACGAGATGTCAACCATGGTTGGACTGCAGAAGAAACTCGAAGCAGAACTGCGTAGCGTCATCGGACTCGGCTTCAAAGTGCGCCTCGTAGAACCACGTGCCATCGAGCGCTCTACCGGTAAAGCTAAACGCGTCATCGATAAACGCAAGCTATAAACGCCGTGACCAAACGACACACAACCGCATTTCAATCATGCGACATACAGACAACAGAAACAACAAACAATAAAACAATAAAACAATAAGAATATGTTAGCTAAACAACTATCCGTTTTCCTCGAAAACAAGTCAGGCCGCCTGACAGAAGTTACAGACGTGCTGGGCAATGCAGGCGTCAACCTCTCAGCCATGAGTATTGCTGACAACAGCGACTTCGGCATCCTGCGCTGCATAGTAAGCGACCCCGACAAAGCCTACCAAGTGCTCAAAGCATCACACTTCGCCGTAAAAATGACCGATGTCATCGGCTTTGTATGTCCCAATACCAGCGGTTCGCTGGCAAAAGTACTGAAACACTTGTCGGAAAACGGAGTATTCATCGAATATATGTACTCATTCTCCAACGGCGATGTGGCGCACGTAGTCATACGTCCAACAGACCTTGAGGGCTGCGAAAGAATACTCGCAGAAAAGAAAGTAGATCTACTTGCTGCAAGCGATTTATACCGTCTGTAATGCCGAAAATCACGCATTTTAGGCATAAAAAACGCGTTTTGGGAACTTTTTTCGTGTTTTTTCGAAAAAAGTTCCCAAAATATTTGGTGGATTCACAAAAACTCCGTACCTTTGCAATCGCTTAAAAGAAATAAGCAATCAAACAAAGAAATAAGGGCGCTTAGCTCAGCTGGTTTAGAGCATCTGCCTTACAAGCAGAGGGTCGGGGGTTCGAATCCCTCAGCGCCCACAAAGAGTTCCAAAATATTGGAACTCTTTTTTTTTGTTTATATATCCATCTAAGCCTACTCTACTACAATACAGCAAAGCCTGGCTCACGGCTCAATAGATTTTTCATAGGGGTAAATGAGTATGATTCATATGAAATGCTTACCTTTGCATCATGGAAGACAAAGGTTTGCTAATGTTGGCACGTATGGTGCTGCCCAAGGAAGTGCTTGACCA